>JBIOVR010000075.1:0-5744 GCA_044867875.1 Chitinophagaceae bacterium | reverse complement strand
GGAAGGGGCAAGAATCGGAAAGAATTGCCGCATCTTTCCGGGAGCTGCTATTGCTGCTATTCCGCAAGATCTAAAGTTTCAGGGTGAATATTCACAGGTGATCATTGGTGATAATACCACTATCCGTGAATTTGTTACCATTAACCGCGGAACTGTTGATAGAGAAAAAACTGTGATCGGCCGTAACTGCCTTATCATGGCCTATTGCCATTTTGCCCATGACTGCATTGTTGGTAACAACTGCATTATGAGCAATAACACCCAAGTGGCAGGTCACGTTACCATCGGTGATTGGTCAATACTGGGTGGAATGACTGCTGTTCACCAGTTTGTTCGCATTGGCCAACATTCATTTCTTAGCGGCGGTTCATTGGTAGGCAAAGATGTGCCCCCATATATTAAAGCAGCAAGAACTCCTCTTTCATATGCAGGAGTAAACTCTATTGGTTTAAAAAGAAGAGGCTTCGGCGTAGAAAAGATCAACCATATTCTTGATATTTATCGTTGTATATATAATAAAGGACTGAACACGACCCAGGCTATTGAATACCTTGACGAAGAATTTGATGCAACAGATGAAAGAGATGAGATCGTAACATTTATCCGTGAATCGAACCGCGGCATTATAAAACGCTTCACCAAAAACAGTGTGGATGAAGATATCGCTGACTGATGCGGGTAAACGCTTCAACCGCGACTGGATCTTTCGTCATCTTACCTACGAGTTTTCTGCAGGACAATCTTATGCTATTGTTGGACCAAACGGTTCGGGAAAAAGTACATTGCTACAGGTTCTTAGCGGAGCAATGCAAGTCAATGAAGGAAATATTCAATGCTCAACAGATAATGCTCCATGTTCAATTGAGGAATTATATAAACATGTTTCTATTTGTGCTCCTTATCTTGAAGTAGTGGAAGAAATGACGTTGGTTGAATTTCTTGATTTCCATTCCGGCTTCAAACCCTTTCTTTCTTCAATTACATCAGAGAAAATCGTTTCAATTCTTGGTTTGGAAAATGCGGTGAATAAACAGATCCGTAATTATTCTTCAGGCATGAAGCAAAGGGTCAAACTTGCTCAGTCAATCTTTTCTGATGTACCTGTTGTTTTGCTAGATGAACCATGTACAAATCTTGATTCAATTGGCATTCAACTTTATCATTCTTTAATTAATGATTATTGCAAAAACCGGATGGTGGTTGTAAGCAGTAATGATGAAGTGGAGTATTCTTTCTGCAAAGAAAAAATTTCACTTACAACTTATAAATGAGATCGCTTTATTAATGCACATCACCGAGGTCAACTTTAACAGCAGTCTTTTTTCCTTTTGCCATTAATATAAATGGTATACAAACAAGAAATAAGACTCCAACAAATAAGAAGACATCCATATAGCTTAATACAGCTGCTTGCTTAGTTATAGAATGATCCATTATGGCTAACGCCTGTTGTTTTGCAGTAAGTATATCTGTGCCTTTTGCTACCAGTCCATTTTGCAAAGCAGTAAGTTTACCTTGTACTGCAGGACTATTTACATCAAGCTTGCTCACAAGATCACTCCGATGCATCATATTTTTGCGGGACATGTAAGTAATAATAACAGCCACGCCAAACGAGCCTCCTAATTGTCGCATCATTCCCGTAAACGCCGCACCATCTCCTATTTCTCTTCCTTTTAATGTTCCCAATGATAAAGCTGTAATTGGAATAAATAATAATCCCATTGCTACACCACGGAGTATTAGCATCCAGAAAAATTCATCTCTGCCCGTATCAGGAGTCAGAATTTTATATCCCCACATACAGAAAAAGAAAAATAAGAGCATACCGGCAGATACGAGGTATTGCTGCTTAATACCTGTTTGTAATAATCGTCCGATCAACGGCATCATGAATGCTGTAGTGAGTGCTGCAGGTACAAATAAAAGTCCGGCCTGTGTTGCTGTCCATCCTAATATGGATTGAGTATATAATGGAATAATAAAAGTAGATCCATATAAACCAAAACCCATAATAAAGGAAAGTATTGTTCCTATCCGAAGGTTCCCATTCTTTAAAACTTTTAATTGAACAACAGGATTTCGATATGTTGTTTCACGCCATATAAAAAAGAAGGCGCCCAAAATACTCATCACCGTCAGTATAACAATTGTATTACTATTGAACCAATCATCCTCTTGTCCTTTTTCAAGAATATATTGAAGCGATCCTACAAAAACAGCTAACAACCCTATGCCTGCCCAATCAATTTCTGAAGTAGAACTTTTTTCAGCATACCTCGGACTTCTTACAAATTGAAGCGTTAACAACGTTGCAATGATCCCTAAAGGGATATTAATATAAAATATATAAGGCCATCCGGCGTGATCAGTAATGAATCCTCCTAATGGAGGACCAAGTGTAGGACCAATAATAACACCCATTCCATAAATTGCCTGGGCCATTCCACGTTTTTCAGGAGGATAACTTTCTGTAATGATAGTTTGTGATGTTACGAGCAATGCGCCGCCACCAACTCCCTGCAGAAAACGAAAAATAATAAGTTCGGTGATCGTATGTGCATTGCCACAGAGAAAAGAACAGATCGTAAAAAGAATAATTGATGCAGCAAAATAATTTCTTCTGCCAAACTGCACCGATAACCAACTCGTCATCGGGATAATGATAACATTCCCGATCGCATATGCCGTAACCACCCAACCGATCTCACTTGTTGTAGCACCGAGATTCCCTTTCATGTCATTCAATGACACATTGACGATGGTAGTATCAACTATTTCCAGCAATGCACATACAATTGCCGTGATAGTAATGATTACTCTCCGGGATCCATATTCAACTAATGAAGCAGCCTGAACCATAAATATTTTTATTTGCCCAACCAAGTGCTACTATCATCATTCGTTGCGTCGCACTCTTCAGGGTTCTGTTCACTATTCAACTTTTAATCTAAAAGAACATCCACCAATACATTCATACCCGGTCTTAATTTTTTAACCAAAGAATCATTAGGGTTTGTAAACTCTAACTTAACCGGCAAACGTTGCACTACTTTCACAAAATTGCCGCTGGCATTATCAGGCGGAAGCAATGCAAACGTAGATCCAGTAGCTGGTGAGAAAGAAGTAAGTGTTGCTTCAAATTTATGACCAGGATAAGCATCTACATTTATAATAGCTTTCTGTCCTTCTTTCATTTTATCTAACTGTGTCTCTTTAAAGTTGGCAATTACCCAAACACTTTCGCTATGTACAATGCTGAATACGGGTTGGCCTGCCTGCACAAACTGCCCCGGCTGCACATTTATTTTTGACACTAAACCATCTTGCGGCGCAGTGATCACGGTATAAGAAAGATTCAGTTTTGCAGCATCCACATCAGTTTGTTTTTGGTGAATTGTTGCATCTGCAATACTTATTTGAGATGCTGTAGCATTACTTTGCACGGAAACTGCATTTGTTTGTTGCTGTGCTTGTTTTTTTTGTTCCTCGAGAATGATCAATTGCTTCTCGGCAGTTTGTTTTGCCGCCAATGCCTGTTCATATTGTTGTTGAGTAATTGAATGGTCTTTGATCAAGTTAGCATAACGATCATAATCTTGTGATGCACGCCATAAATTAATTTTAGCCGACTCTATTTGCGCATCAATAGTTCCAACAGAAGCTTGTGAAGTAGCGATATTCGCTTTCGCGGCAGAAGTAGTTGCTTTTGCACTATTCATTGAACTTTGTGCTATTTGCAGAGCGGCTTGAGCTTGTTCTACTTTTATCACGTAATCACGATCATCCAAAACTAATAGTGTATCGCCTTTTTTTACTTGCTGGTTATCTCTTACTCTTACATCACCTACATAACCTGCCACCCGTGGTATCACAGGGCTTATATCGGCACTTACCTGTGCATCATCTGTATCTTCATGATGCTGGCTATACTGGTATTTTGAAATGCCAAACCAGCTTCCACCAATAACAAGCACTGCCAGTATGATTATAAAAACAGGATTTCTTTTCTTCTTGGTTGATTTCGTTTCCATGTTTAATTTCTTATGTTGATTTTATTTTTTTAATTCTGCACTTAAGAGACCTGCAGTCTGTAATAATTTATGATAAGCGACAAAAGCATCTGCTCTTGATAAGGTATAACTCAGCCTGGCCTGCAATTGAGCAATGTCTGCATCTAACAAGTCAGTAGTTGTAGCAAGACTATTATCGAACTTGTTTTTTACAATGCGATAATTTTCTTCCGCCTGTTCAACAGCTTTAGCAGATACCTGGATTTGTTTTCGGTTGGTCATCAGGCTCAGGTAACTTTTATTTAATTCCAATTGCATATTATCATCCATCATTGCTTCAGTGAATGTTAATTGCTTCACTCTTGCTTCCGCCTGCTGCACTTTTGCTTTATTTTTCCAGAGTGAACCGATGTTATAGGAAACTCCAACTCCAACATTCATTGCGGCAGGGATAGAAAGAAAATCTGGAATATCTAAACCGATATAACCACCCGTTAATGCAAGACTTGGATATAGATCTCCTTTGGCAGACTTTACACCTGACTCAGCCGCTTTCTTTCTTAGATCAACTGCAGCAATATCCTTACGATTGACCCTTGCTGCGTTTAAAAAATCATCCAACACCCTGTTATCTTCTTTCTTTCCGAGTCCCGATGTATCCAATACTAACTCCATTGTGGTAGGCAAACCAAGCATCAGGTTCATATTCACATTAGCAAGGTGCCAGCTGTTTTCTGCATCGGATAAATTATACTCCATATTGGATTCACGCAGTTGTGCCTTCAAGAGATCATTACGTGCCAGCAAGCCATTTTTTTCCATGTTTGTTAGCTCCTTTGTTCGGATCTGAGCTTCGTTCAGGTTTTCTTGTACTAATCGTACAGCAGTTTTTGCTTTGAATAAATTGGCAAATGCTTCTATCGTATTCTGGATCACCTCATCTTTATCACTTTCTGCATTAAGCATGGCGGCTTTCTCAAGAAATTTTGAAGACTCAATACCATAACGGATCTTTCCACCAGTATAAATTGGCAGGGAAACATTCACTAATCCATACAATGCCTGTGACACTTTTGGTTGTTCAACCGGAGGGGTAGTACCACCACCACCATTACCACTTTTTGTTTTGAGCTCGACATTTACAGCGTTCAAACGTAAATAAGAAGCAGACGCTTTAGCATCCGGCAATCTTTTTTCAACTGCTTCCTTGGCAGCAGCCGTTGCTTCTTCAATTTTTGCCTGGTTAATTTTTAATAGTTTACTGTTTTGAAGACCCAAGTCGATTGCTTCGTCAAGACTTAATGTCTTTTTTTCCTGTGCTGTCAGTTGCAATGAAAACAAAGAAAAAATGATCAGCAATGATTTTAGTTTATTCTTCATTGGTAAGTATTGCTTTAAATAATTTTTTTAAATGTTGACTTAATTTCTTTTTTAAGTGCTTTTGAAATTCTTCTTCACTCATGGATTGAAGATCATTGAGCTCCCGGTAATAAAATTGAGTAGCCACAAGGTTATTGGCCGTACCGATCAGCGTTGCCATCATCAGCGGTATATCAATATTTTTTTAAACTCCCCTTTTTTCTGTCCCTGGTGTATCAGTTTTGAGATCAACTCCTGGTTTCTTTTCTTCATCTGGAAAATAAGTTCTGCTGTGATCCCTGTATGATTTAACACCTGTTCCCTTACCATGATGCGGGAAAAACACTGTTGTTGCATGATCTTTTCAATATA
>JBIOVR010000074.1:0-10591 GCA_044867875.1 Chitinophagaceae bacterium | reverse complement strand
ATCTGTCCAATGAGAAAATACCTGCTGTAAATGAAACATCGCATGCTTCACAGGAGGCTATCTATAATTATGTAAAGGGTTTTCAATAATGAATAGCTTATTCTTTCAATGATCTTTCAATATTTCTATCGGGTATCAGCCACATGATCGCGACAAGAATAATAAGGATCCCTCCAATCAATGCACTAACAAATGACAGGCCGATAGCTGCTGTATAAATTATGCAGGACAGCGTTCCTTTTTTTGATTGCTTTTTCAGCACCTCAAGTAAAGCGGCATTATCGCGATTGCAATCTTTGATCACGAGCAACAAAATATAATAAGCGATACCGCAGAGGTCTAATAATAGCGCATAAGTTGCAAGTGTGTTTTTCTCAAAATGATTTTCTCCCATCCACGCGGTGGCAAATGGAACAAGCGAAAGCCAAAAAAGCAAATGAAGATTGGCCCATAAAATGCCACCCCTAACTTCTTTAATAGTATGAACAAGATGATGGTGATTGCCCCAATAGATACCTAGCATTAGAAAGCTAACAGCATAACTCAAAAATACGGGCCATAGTTTCATCAATGCATCAAAGCTTGTATCATGCGGCACTTTTAATTCCAGTACCATGATGGTGATGATAATTGCAATGACTGCATCGCTGAATGCTTCAAGACGGGTTTTGGTCATACAGCGAATTTATGTACAACCAGTAATAATTCAAGTTTTGTTTAACCTGTGATCATTTAACTGGCGCAATCTTTCCGGAAAAATCGATTGCGCTGCGATTTGTCATTGTAAAATTTGCCTGTGCAGTGCCATTATCAAAAAAAGTAAAGTTCATAGATTGAACTTCGGAATTGGAGGGTTTGATGGTTACATACCAACCGCCTTTTTTTCTTTTTTCTTTGCTTAATTTGAAATTTGTGGATTTAAAATCCAGCGGGTCCTGGTTACTGGCTCCGGCAGTAGAATTGAGTCTGCCATAATAAGGTAACGCAACGATCAATGTATCCTTACGAAAGTGTACATAGTAACTGCCGGTGAGATATCTTTTTTGCCCGGAAAGCGGTTGAGCATATTCTGCTGTAAAATCCCACCTGTCATTATCGATGGCTTGTGCTATTTCATCTTGAATAACAGGGAAAGATGCTTTCCTGACGAATGAACTGAGGGTAAAAAAAACTAACATTAAAAAGCAACCTGTCAATAGTATAAGTTGTTTGTTTTTTATTTGGTTCATAACATTACTTTTTAATTTGAAGTTATTCTTTTTTAAAAAATGATTCAAACTTCATACCTGTTATTAATATAAAAGGTTAATCACGATATAAAATGGTTATCGATTCTATGTCTTTATGAAAGTGCCTGTCCAGGAAACCAAGGAATGAATGCAGAAGTTGCCAGTCATTACTTTCAGTTGATTTTTGTTTCAACTCGAAAATTGAAATGTCTTTATTTGCTTTATAAAAATCAATAAAGCCTTTATAGGTTACATGTTTCCATCGATTCGGTTTTACAGGATGCAAAGTGCCCCGCTTGTTTCGTCTTAATTCGATTTCTTTTTTCTTGATCAAAGAATAAAGATTTTCATGATCGGGCTTTGAAACCACTTGTACTATTCGCATGGTTTTGGTTTTAGTAGTGAGTAAATGAAGCCGATTGAGAAACTAATGTTGAAGTTAAATTCTTTTGGTGAGATTTATTCTTCAACCAGCATAACAGAAGCATCTTGTTATGCGATGTCCTAGTTATCAGGGGTAATTATTTCCCAGTCCTCAATATCGCCATCAATGAGGTTAAATAGAGGATGTGGGTCAAATGACAATAGAGTCTTTAATTCTTTATATTTTTTTGGATCTCTTACTTTGACCTTCTTAAGAAAATGAACTGATTCATATTGTATTTGCCCTTTTGTAACGAGTAAAGAAGCGGGAAGAAAGTTCCAATCTATTTTTTGCTTATCAAAATTATATTGCCTGCTCAGCGCTTCCTGGTGAATAGCTGCTAAATAATTATTAATAGAATCAAGAGGTTTTTTTGATCTCTTAAATCTATTAAGTTGAGGATGATTTTTATATCCTTTTGTTTTTCCTTCCAAAACGTGTTTAGCCAAAAGTGTTTCCCGCCATAGGGCGACAAGCCCTTTTGCGTCAAGATATTTTGGATGAATAGACCATAATCTCATATTAGAATACATATCCGATTCTCAAATGTAAATTTCCTACTGCTTCACTTTCATTACTAAAAAATCTATAGCCGATCCCTGCTCCGGCTTCATAATTAAAATGGACTCCGATGTTTCGTCTTATCCCCCAGGTAGGAATAAATGAAATGTCGCTAGTTATATGATCCGTAATATCAGAAATCACAAACCAATCCGGATGATAACTTGTTTTAAGCGAAATAAAAGTTCCGCTGTTATTGCTTATGTCTTTTAATTTTGAATTTCTTTTATTCAAATTGTAATAAAACCTGGGTTCTAATGTTAAAACAGGCGCCAATAAAAATCCGGATCTGCCTTCAAAATCTGTAAACAAAATTCCGGCGTCTAATCCTATTTCACTTCTCAATGCTATTGTTTTGGATAATTTGGATTCATTATGGATCCAAATTCCTAAAAAGCCAGTTTGGATACCAAAGACCGATTTTTTAACACTTGCATTTTGAGCATCGCATAAGACGCTTAAACTTAGAAAGAGTAATGTTATAATTTTTTTCATAATGAACTTCCATTACAAATCCAAACTACTATCTACCACTTCAAATTATTATAATTTCAGACAAGTAAAAGCTTTTTATTCTAGGTCTCCCCTTTAGGGGGACAAGGGGTGGGTTCACCATCCAATCCCGTAATCTTCTCCGTTATTAGAACTGCCTCCCCAAAAGCTTCCATGTTTCCAGTCAAAATAAATTGCATTGATTGGGCCGCTGGTACGTTTGCCTACAGTTACTTTATAACCCATTTTTTTCAATTCATTTTGTATGGCCTCCGGAGTTGTATCGCTTACTAAAATTTCTCCGGGATGTGGTTTACGGTCATCGGTTTTTGTTCCGCCAAGTGATAACCACAATTGATTTGAATTTATATTAGCTGCTTCAACTGATTGTTGAATGGTCATTCCAAATTCAACAACATTCAGAAAACATTGTAATAAATTCTGATCCTGTGTATCGCCACCTTGTACAGCCCAGCTCATAAATGGTTTACCATCTTTCAGTGCCAGTGTTGGCGTTAATGTTACTCTTGGTCTTTTACCGGGCTCAACAACATTGAACGGATTTATATTTTTATCTAAAACAAAACTTTGAAAACGCTGACTCATGCCCACACCTGTGCGACCTGCAATACAAGCCGGCAACCAACCACCGCTTGGAGTAATTGATACTACCCAGCCATCTTTATCTGCTGCTTCAACTGAGGTAGTTCCCAGCCACATTCTTTCCATGTATAAGGGATCATTGAATGAAACGGTAGTATCATGTGAAGGAAGAAAATTACGATTGCCTTCTGCAGATGAAGCTCTTTGTTTCAACAGATCGAGATAAGGATTTGTTTTTCCTTCAAAAGGATATGGATCGCCGGGACCAATGTTCGGATCATTCATATCCCATTTGATCTGTGCAGCTCTTTGCTTTGCATATTCTTTACTTAGTAAACCTTTCATCGGTTCTTCGGGTGCGAAATAAGGATCACCGTAATAGAAATCTCTATCTGCAAAAGTGAGGTTCATTGTTTGATAGATCGTATGAATATATTTTGAACTGTTATATCCCATTGCCTTCAGATCAAAATTTTCCAATATGTTCAGTGATTGTAAAAGAGCCGGGCCTTGTGTCCATTGTTGCAATTTGTATACATCGATCCCTTTATAATTTACATGCATTGGCTCTTCTTCGATCGGTTTCCATTTTGCCAGGTCTTCCATTGTTATCAATCCTCCCTGTTCCTGGCAGCCACGAACAAATTCTTTTGCGATATCACCTTTATAAAATCTATTATACGCAGCCATGATCGCATCCTTACGGGATTTTTTTTGCTTCAATGCATTTTGTTCTGATTCTATCATTTTAGTTAAAGTTTCCAGAAGATCTTTTTGTACAAAAATTTCTCCCGGTTCAGGTGCTTCTCTTTTTCCTCCAAGATGTGGATAGAAAACTGCAGTACTATATGGCCATTGCTTCAACATTTTTTTCCAGTTTTCCATCGAGTTTGCAGTCTGTGCGTCTATTGGATAACCTGCTGCTAATTGCATTGCTGGTTCTAATACTTGTTTCAAACTCATCGTTCCATAGTTGGCAAGCATAAGACATAAACCGCCAACTGTGCCGGGAGTGACTGCTGCCAGAGGGCCATACTCCGGAGGAAACTCGTATCCTATACTTTTATAATATTCAGCAGTGGCTCCGGTTGGTGCAATACCTAGTGCATTTATTGCGATTACTTTTTTTGTTTTCGGATTATAAATAAGTGCCTGCGTTTCGCCTCCCCAACTCAATACATCCCACATGGTACATGTGGCAGCAAGCATTGAACAAGCGGCATCAACTGCATTACCACCTTTTTGAAAAGTGATGGCGCCGGCAGTTGCAGCTAATGGTTTGCCAGTTATAGCCATCCAGTTCTTTCCATGCAATGGCGGTTTTTGTGTTGCTTGTGAGAAAGTGAGTAGTGAGTAGTGAGTGGCGAGTAAGACAAGAACGAAGCGTTTCATGCGAATGTAGTTTTGAGTATTAAAGTTAAGTGAATCCAATTGCAAAAAAGTTTTTGTGAAATGAATGCAGTAAGTGGTATTTTACAAATATTATTATAGATTAGTTTTTTAAAACGATTTGCATGCCACTACCACTGGAACAATTTTTAAAATGGGAAAAAGAAAACCCGGACAGGATATTTCTTCGTCAGCCGATCAATGGAGTTTGGAAAACATGGACATGGGCACAGGCCGGCAATGAAGCAAAAAGAATTGCACAGGGTTTTTATTCATTAGGATTGAAGGAAGGAGATCATATTGCTATACTTTCAAAAAACTGCGCTGAATGGATAATCGCTGATATTGCCATCATGATGGCAGGTTGTGTCTCCATTCCAATTTATCCCACACTATCTGCCACGGCTATTGAGCCGATATTAATTCATAGCGAGTCAAAGGCGATCGTCATTGGTAAATTGGATGATTTCAAATCGCAGTCAAATGGAATTCCTGCAAATATGATCCGTATCAGTGTAGCTGCTTACGGAATAAATGAAAAACATTCTATCGAAGAGCTGATCAGCAAAAACGAACCGTTAAGTAATTTGTATTCGTGGAAAGAAGATGATGTGCTGACCATTATTTATACTTCCGGTACCACGGGAAAAAGTAAAGGAGTAATGCATTCAGCAGGTGCGTTTAGTATAGTTCTTACGGCAGCCATTCCAGCATTAGAATTACCAATGCAGCCGGAATTGATCTCTTATTTACCACTAAGCCACATAGCAGAAAAGGTAGGAGTTGAGATGAATGCATTGTTTACTTGTGGTACAATTTCATTTGCAGAATCACTGGAAAGTTTTGCGAAAAACCTTGCCGAGATACAACCACAACTATTTTTTGCTGTGCCACGTATCTGGCAAAAAATGAGAGAAGGTGTTTTATCAAAACTATCACAACGTAAACTTGATATCATTCTTTCAATTCCTCTCGTTAATTCTATTTTCAAAAAAAGCTTAAAGAAAAAAATGGGGTTTTCAAGAGCTTCACATTTTTATAGCGCTGCAGCGCCGATCTCGATAGAATTACAACAATGGTATCAAAAGATCGGTATCATCATTTACCAGGCTTATGGCATGACCGAGGATTGTGTGTATTCACATTTCTGCGGACCTAAGGCACATAGATTTGGAACTGTAGGAAAAACATTGCCAGGTGTGCAGGTCAGGATCGCGGATGATGGTGAAATTCGATTAAAGAGTGAAGGAAATATGAAAGGCTATTATAAGGAGCCGCAAATGACAGCAGATGCTTTCGACGAAGACAATTTTTTAAAGACCGGAGATATGGGCGAATTTGACAGCGATGGTTTTTTGAAAATAACAGGCCGGGTAAAAGATCAGTTTAAAACTGATAAAGGAAAATATATATCTCCTGCGCCGATAGAAGTTAAAATGCTTTCTAACACTGATATTGAACATGCTTGTATTGTTGGTACAGGAGTGCCACAGCCAATAGCACTTATTTGCCTTTCTGACTCAGGAAAAAGAAAAACAAAAGATGAACTGGTAAAAGCCCTTACTGAAAATTTGAGTTTGCTAAATCCTTCCCTGGAAAAGTTTGAAAAAATAGAGAAGATGGTGATCATGAAAGAGAATTGGACGATCGCCAATAATATGATCACTCCTTCTTTGAAATTAAAAAGAAATGAGATAGAAAAAATTCATTTACCAAAATACCCCGCATGGTATGATAAACCGGGTACTGTTGTTTGGGAATAGTTATCCGTGATGTTCTTTTTTTATTTCTTCTTCCTTCGTGTCAAAGTCAAGCTGTGGCAGGAACATAAAGATGACCGGCATAATTATATAGATCGTTATCGAAATATAAGTGCTGATCAACCCACCTGCAATGGCAGCTATATATAAAAAAGGACTAGAAACAATTTGCTTGTAAACCCGCTTCTTTGATTTCTCAAATACTTCAGGTAAAAAAAGCTTTGATCTAAATGCAAGTACAAGTAACGTACGGCAATTGCAAATACTCCGTCAGTTAAGGCTTCGAATCTTTTAGAAGCCCCGGCAAAAAGCATGAGGATAGTAGGCCATAATTTTTTGATTTGTGATAGCTAATTGTTTTTATCAAAAAGAAAACCGGGAATCATGATTATGATTTCCCGGCTCTAAAAGTTTAACTAAGGTTATTTCTTTTGAAATAATCCATCGATCATTTGTTGATTGAAATGCTTCACCGGTTCATCAGTAATATTATGATATACAGCGCTGACAAAAATGGTTTGAGCAGCACTGAATATTGTAGCAATAATAAATACACCCATTATTGCAAGAGCAATACCTCCTATTGGATGAATCAAATTGCCAATAAAAAACAAAGGAATTACCAGTACTATCATTGCCAGGAACTGGATCAATCCAAAGCTAAATGTGGCGCCAAGACTTTCGCCCCATTTTTGTTTCATCAGTTGAGAAGAACGTTTGAATGCTGCAATTGGTCCAAGATCTTCATATGCTATAACCGGAATCACGAAGAATGTAGCAATATTCCATACGATGCCAATAATACCGGTAATTATTTTTCCAATGATGCCTGACTCTTCCTGTATAATGCGAAGGATAGTACCAACAATTGCAGCAAATACTGACCATGAAAAAATAGTACCGATACGGCTAAGACTGAAACGAAGGCCTGCATTTATTGAAACTTCTTCACCACGGAAATAAAGTCGAGTACAGTGAATTAAAGCCATATTGAAAAACACGACAATAAAGTAATTGACGAGATAAAATAAAAACAGGTATAAGTAATTTCCAATAGTGCCGGAATCTTCTGCATTTTCAAAACTCCATCCGTTTGCACTCAAAAAAACCAGGACAAAAGAACCCATAATTAGTACCAGGGAAATACCGGAAAGAACAGGAAAAATGATCAATTGTTTGTTTTCCTTTAAAACTTTAAAGCTATTCATGGCCAGCGTCCAGCCATTAGATAAACGGTCAAAGAAGCTCATAAAATTAGTTTTGGTGATGAATATATCATAAATATAAGAAATCATTAGTTTGCTTATATGAATTCCACCCTTTAAACGAAGGTTTGAAATACTCACATCGTCTAAACCCTTGAATTAAAATTTTACAATGAAAGTCAGTCTCTTATCGATCGTTTTGCTCGGCCTTTCACTAGCTTCTTTTTCACAAACTCCAGTTCTTTCCGGTACTATCCGCGATGCTGAAAACAAGCAGCCGCTTTCCGGTGCCACAGTAAAGATCGTTCGGGGCACCGATTCACTAACCGTTCTTTCAGATAAAACGGGAACATTCGAGTTTAAGAACCTGGTTGATACAGGCAGGTATAACCTTGTGATCTCATTTTTGGGTTATGAGCTAACAAAGAGAGAGATCGTTTGGGAGAATGCTACTAAAAAACTGGATGATATTGATGTCAACAGGGAAGCAAAAACATTAGGAGGCGTTACTGTAATAAGTACACCACCGTTAACAAAACAAAAAGCTGATACAACTGAGATAAGTGCAAGCCAGTTAAAAGTAAATCCTGATGCAAATTCTGAAGACCTGATAAAAAAAGCACCCGGCATTACTGTTGAAAACGGACAAGTGAAAGTAGGAGGTGAGCAGGTTAGAAAAGTGACCGTTGATGGAAGAGATTTTTTTGGCGATGATGCAACTGCAACGCTTCGCAATTTACCAGCTGAAATAGTTGATAAGATACAGGTGTTTGATCGCATGAGTGACCAGGCACAGTTTACTGGTGTTGATGATGGAAGTGCAGCTAAGTCTATCAACATCGTTACAAAACCAAATATGCGCAATGGACAGTTCGGAAGATTTTTTGCAGGTTACGGAACGGACAACCATTATCTCGCAGGTGGTAATATGAGTTATTTTAAAAAGAATTCAAGGCTCTCAATTGTTGCTTTGACAAATGATGTGAATCAACAAAATTTTGCGGAAGTAGATCTTTTGGGTGTAACAAGCAGCGGCGGTGGCGGCGGATTTGGTGGTGGTAATTTCAGAGGTCAGAGTGGTGGCAGACAAGGCGGTGGCGGATTTGGCGGTGGTGGTAATTTTGGCGGTGGCGGCGGTGGTTTCTTAGTGGGCCAACAGTCGGGGATCAGCAAAACAAATGCAATAGGTTTAAACTACAATGATAAGTGGGGAAAGAATCTTGATGTAAGCGGTAGTTATTTCTACAATAACAGGAAAACAGAAAACAGTGAAAAAATTGCGAGAGAATATTTTCCAATAGGAGATACTACACAGTTTTATGATCAGGATGCAGGTTCAGAAAGTAATAATTACAATCACAGGGCGAACTTCAGGTTCGATTGGAAACTTGATTCATCTAATTCGATCCTTATCACTCCATCCATTAACATCCAGGATAATAACAGTAATAGCCTGACAAAAGGATTAATGTTCACGAATGACGATGACACACTAAGCCAAACGTTAAATGCAAACAGGGCAGAAAGACTTGGTGTTAACTTTAATAATAATATTCTTTATAGGCACTCTTTCAAAAAAAGAGGTAGAACATTCTCTGCAAATTTCAATACCGGTATCAATAACCAGGATGGCGAATCATACACTGATGCTTATAGCTTGTATTATAAAGGTCCCTTTGTCGTAAAAGATACTACCCGTCAATTTAATGATCAGATCACCAAGGGTCATCAACTTTCCGGTAGTTTGAATTATACAGAGCCTATCGGAAAAAAAGGAGCGATACTTGAATTTCGTTATAATCCATCTTACAACTTTAACGATTCAAAAAAGAAAGCATATAGTTTTGAAAATGCAACAGCGAAATATTCTGAACTTGATACCAGTTTGTCCAATGTATTTGAAAATACATATTTGACACAAAAAGGCGGCATTAGTTTTCGCAAAGGTGATCGTAACAAACAAATTTCTTTCGGATTGGATATTCAGTCAGCAACACTTGAAAGTGACCAGGTGTACCCTTATACAGCTCATGTAAAAAGAACCTTTACTAATCTCTTACCAAACTTGCAGTTCAATCTGCCATTATCAAAGAGAGAAAATATCCGACTTTTTTATAGGGCCAATACAAATCCTCCTTCTGTAAACCAGTTGCAGGATGTTATCAATAATACCAACCCACTGTTGATCACAACAGGTAACCCGGAACTTGATCAATCATTTGCGCATAGAATAGGCGGACGTTATCAATTTACAGACACTAAGAAAAGTCAGAGTTTGTTTGTAAACTTTTTTGGATCGCTTACAGATAATTATGTAGCTACTGCAACTTATACCGCTACAAAAGATTCTGTACTTACGCCTTCAGTCATTTTGCATAAGGGTTCGCAATTAACTAAACCAATAAACATGGATGGCCAGCGAAATTTCAACGTGTTTATTACTTATGCACAGCCATTAAAATTCATTAAAACAAATGTGAGCCTGAATACAGGATTTATAGCAAACAGAACACCCGGTCTTATAAATAATGTAGAGGGAGTTACTACTTCTTATAATTATAATGCCGGTATTGTATTGGCTAGTAATATCAGCCAGTATGTTGATTATACCGTTTCTTACAATGGTAGTTTTAATAATGCTAAAAATACTTTGCAGCCAAATTCAGATAATAAATATTTCTCTCATACAACTACAGCAAAGCTTAATCTCCTGACTAAAAAAGGATGGTTGTTCAATACAGACCTTAGCAACCAAATTTATTCTGGATTAAGCGATGGATATAATCAAAGCTATTGGTTATGGAATATGGCGATAGCTAAAAAAATATTGAAAGGTCAAAAAGGCGAGATACGTCTTTCTGTATTTGATCTCCTGGATCAAAACCAGAGCATTTCAAGAAACGTAACAGAAACTTACTTTGAAGATGT
>JBIOVR010000073.1:0-11179 GCA_044867875.1 Chitinophagaceae bacterium | reverse complement strand
AAATTCCAAACCCCAATGAGAATTATCCCGATCAGAATTTGGAATTTGCTGCTTAAGCAGAATTATTTTTTTATAGGAGTCTTTTCACTAACTACTTTACCCTTGTAGTACAATTTACCTTCACTTACATGTGCACGATGTCTTACATGTGTATCACCTGTAGTTCCATCAACACTTAATGTGGTTTCTGTTGCTTTATAGTGCGTCCTTCTTTTGGCACTTCTTTGCTGACTATGTCTGCGTTTGGGATTTGGCATAACTCAAAATTTATTAGCTAAAAAATTATTTATTAATTGTCTTCAAGGTTCTTAAACTTTTCCAATCCTTTCCAGATCGGGTTTTCTTTTTGTTCGTTTTCTTCGGGTTCCAGTTTCTTCAGTACATCCATAGCTGATGGATTGCAATAAGGTCCATCCATCTTTTCAAAGCTGCAGGATTTGTGCATCGGGATACTGAGATTGATGAACTCATATATCCAGTTGGCTATATCAACATGGCTTTCGCCGCGGCCGATATAATACACATCGGGATCTTCTTCCTGCTCATTTGCCACTTCGGGTTCTTCCACCATTTTAACCGTAATATTGAATTCATCCCACAACTGAAGTGGAAGAAAATTATTACAACGGTCGCAAATCACTTCCAGGCTTCCGCCGATCTCAAACTTCAGCAACATAAAGTTGCTTTTCTTATCAAGATGAAGTTTTACATCAGCTTTACAGTTACGAAAATCCTGTTGCTGGAACGGCTCAAAGAACTTATCAACGATCTCATAAGAGTACTCATGAACTCCGGGTTTCAGCCCCACAAATGCTATCTCAAATTCCCGGCGATGGCCCATGTCACAAATTTTTTTTCCTGATAATTCCGGCTGTCAGGATGGGGCGCAAAGGTAAAGGATAAATCGTTAAGATTTGATGTGATTTTGAATTATTTTTAGCTCGGTTATAATCGACTAACCGGAATTCTAATATTATTAAAACGAACTGATTGCAGCATTTTATCACCAGGCTTTTTGGAAGAATGATGAAGGCATGGAGCTGGATACTCCTAATCACTACAGTCATTCTTATAAAAATTGCTTCAACTCAATCGCTTTGGATTGAAGAAAACTATTCTAATGGTATTTATCGATACATCTCAAAATTTCAAAGAAGCATTTTTGGGTGGATTCCTTTTAGCATCGGCGACCTGTTTTATGCTTTCCTGGTTTTAGTTATAATTTTTAAGACAGTTCAGTTCATAAAATACATTTTTAAGAAGAAGGTAAACCGTCTGTATTTGTTAAGTGGGTTAAAGCAGGTGATCTTCTTTTTCCTGTTTGTTTACTTATTTTTTTACGGCCTTTGGGGCTTGAATTACAATCGAAAAGGAATCTCATACCAACTTAACCTTGAGATGAAAAAATATTCCTTACAGGAGATCGATACCCTTACAGATCTGCTCCAGCAGCGATTGAATTTTTATGCAGATACGATCGATCTGAAACAGCGGGATAGCTTCAATAAAAAGAAGATCCTTTTTGAAAAAACTTCTGAAGCATACCTGTATGCCGATAATCTTCACCCATTTCTCAGGTACGATCCGCAATCACTTAAGCCATCACTTTTCAGCTACCTCGGAAATTATTTTGGCTTCCAAGGTTATTACAACCCATTCTCGGGAGAGGGCCAGGTGAATACAACCATTCCCCGTTTCCTGGAACCTTTTGTTAGTGCACATGAGGTAGCACATCAGCTTGGTTATGCAAAAGAGAATGAGGCAAATTTTGTGGCCTTTATTGCCTGCAGGTCTTATCCAAATCCTACTTTTCGGTATTCCATGTATTTTGACATGTACCTGTATGCAGTCTCCGAATTGGGAAGAAAAGACTCTTTGCTTGCAAGGTCATATTTTGAAAAATTAAATCCACGTGCTAAAAAAGATATTGAGGATTATAAAGATTTTTTAAGAAGGTACCGAAACCCTGTGGAGCCTGTTATAAGTTGGATCTATGATGGGTATTTACAAGCTAATGAGCAACCCGAAGGAAAAAGAGCCTATAACCAGGTGGTTGCTTTTTTAATTGCTTACTATAAAAAATTTGGGAAAGAAGCTCTTTGAGTTGGGAGTTATTAGTTCAGGGTTCGTAGTTCAGATCTGACTCTGAACTATCGACTCACGACTCTGAACTAGAATTTGTTTTTCCACATCATACTTTCAATTGGCTTATCAGGCTGCCCGCTGTATTTGGCATTTTTCTTTTGATTGTATTTTATTTGTGTTTCTCCTTCCACCAAAAAATAAATGAGCTGACCTATCGGCATCCCTTTATAAACCTTCACTGGTTGCTTAACAGAAATTTCCAATGTCCAGTGCCCGCAAAAGCCAACATCGCCTTTACCCGCTGTCGCATGTATATCAATTCCCAATCGTCCTGTTGAAGATTTACCTTCCAAAAAAGGAACATGAGCATGTGTTTCCGTGTACTCTTCCGTTACTCCCAAATAAAAAATATGCGGATAAAGAACAAATCCTTCTTCGGGAATTTCAAAATAGTCTATCTGGTTATGTTTTTTAGAATCAAGAATATGTTCGTTATAAGTGGCCAGCCATTTTCCCAAATGCACATCATAACTGTTACTGCCAAGACATTCCCTGTCGTAAGGTGTTACTTTAATTGTTCCTTTTTCTATTTCTTCAAGAATTCTTAAGTCAGAAAGGATCATTTTTTAATTTTTATATACTTAGCTTAAATTACTACTATTTAGCTTTTCTTGCGTCGCACTCTTCAACGTTCTTATCTTTACTGAGCAAGAGATAGTTTAAATTTTTGCAATGATAAATCTAAAATCTGCAATCTTAAATCTTAAATCCTAACAGTGCCGATTTTTTTTCAACAACAAATCAACGAAAGCACCCGTTTGGGTGTCTGGAAAATAGAAGAGACCGAAGAATTCTTTAAAGCCAATGTTCCGCAACACCGGGCTGTTACCCATCCACACAAAAGATTGCAACATCTTGCCGGTCGTTTTTTATTGCAATATCTTTTTCCCGACTTCCCATATGAACTCATCCAGATCGCCGATACAAGAAAGCCATTTCTGCCTGATGAGCAATACCATTTTTCCATTTCACATTGTGGCGATTTTGCTGCGGCCATAGTGAGCAAAGACAACAGGGTAGGCATTGACATCGAGATCCCGACAGAAAAGATATCAAGGATCATGTATAAATTTCTCAGCGCAAAAGAGCATGAGCTGTTTCATCTTATTCAGCCTGATAACGACCGCATCCCTTTTTCAACCTTGCTTTGGTCAGCCAAAGAATCAGTATTCAAATGGTATGGAGATGGAGGAGTAGATTTTAGAAAAGAGATCCAATTAAAAAAACAACATGAAGGAAATGAAACAATAGAGTCTTTTTTTTCAAAAAATAATACCGAGCTTACTATTCATTACCGGCCTTTTGAACATTTGGTATTGGCATGGGTGATGAGTTAATGTGCCATATCATCTTCATCCCCTTCTTCAAGCAAATTCAGATCAACAGAATTCATTCCTGCAATACCTTCAATAGAACCACGAACATGTACCGCATTCAACAAAACTTTTTCTAATTGTTTTTCTCTTGCCTTCCATAATCGTTCCATGGCATCTCTTTCTTTTTGTATTGACATTTTCATGCTCATGAATCCTTCACGAATTGCTTTCCATTGTTCTGCAAATTCTGAGCTTGTGAGATAATCATACAACAAATGCATTTTATCCCCTTTGTTCTCCTGGTTCTTTGCAGCATTGAAAACTCTTATAACTCCATCTCTTAATACCGAGGCTAAGGCTTTTACTTCACCAAAACTGCAGATCCATACTCCGTCTTTTATTCCAAAACAATCCATCTCCTTGGGCATTGCTTTCGTGACGATCACGGCGATCTCAGCTCCATTACTTCGCATATCTGTTTTCAGTTTTTCTATCCAGTCATTTGAAAAGCTGGTTGTTCGCTTGCTTTCATAAATTATTTTGCCGCACTCCTGGCCAAAATTATTTCTCACTGTTTGTATGCAGTCGGCTCCGCGAACACCTTTACCAACTTCTGATACAATATCAAAAGGGAATGTGGATCGTAGCATTTCTTCCAAGGCCAATTCCTGAACTTCGCCCTGCAATTGCATGCTGCCTTGCTCAGCCTTGCGTCTCATTTCTTCTGCCAATTTTTTCTGGTCATCCAATTGCTTTTCCATTTCTTTTAACCGCAACTGGAACTCAGTCTCTTTAGCCGAGATCCGTTGTTCTTCCAACTTCCTTATTTCTGTAGAAAGTTTTTCTCGTTCTTCCTGTAATTTTTTCTGAACTGATAGTTCCAGTTCAGCTTCCTTATTTTTTAGTTCCTGTTCTTTCCTCAGAAACTCAACCTGCTGTTGCCGTGCTTCCTTTAATTTTTCTTCATTGTCTTTATTGTTTTGTTCAAGCTGACGTAATTGAATTTCAAAATCAGATGAAATTTTCTTACGTATAGCTTGTTCCGTATCCTGTTGAATTTTCTTTCTTTCTTCTGCCATTTGAGTGTTAAAAGCCTCTTCCTTTTTTCGCTGCCATTCTTTCATCTCATCTCTTAATTCTTTTTTTACATCTTCCCGCAGGCTTTCGTTCAGCTCAAATTCATGACTGCAATTCGGACATTTTATAGTTGACATTTATGTTTCTAATTTGCTACAAATTAATGAAGGTTTACCCGAAAAAATTAATTGGCTAAAAACAATGATCAAACTTCAAGATGGAATGGTTATTGTCGCTGGCTTTCCGTAACTTAACCATCCTTTTCAGTGCTTTATGAGTCTGACTGACGTCCCGAATCAAAAAACTATATCTCTTGATTTTCTCTCCGGCGGCGGGGAAATGGGGGAACGTATCCGCAATTTTGACTGGAGCCAAACTTCGCTTGGTGATCCGAAGCATTGGCAAAATAGTTTAAAGACATGTGTTCGCATTTTGCTTACTTCTCCACAGCCAATGTTTGTATGGTGGGGTAAAGAATACATAAATATTTATAATAATGCCTATCAGTTTATTCTTGGGGAAAAACATCCTGCATTAGGAGCTTCCGGCAATATTGTTTGGAAAGAGATATGGAATGAAGTGGGCGCAAGGGCAGATATTGTTTTTAATAAGAATGAAGGCACTTATGATGACGCTTTGTTGCTGATCATGAACCGTTATGGTTATGATGAAGAAACCTATTTTAAGTTTTCTTATAATCCGATCCCGGGCGATAATGGGGGTACTGCTGGTTTGTTTTGTGTATGTACTGAAGAAACAGAGCGTATCGTTAATGAAAGATCCCTGAAAACTTTACAGGAATTAGATACACTTGCACAAAAAGATAGTGAGCTGGCAATTTATGAACAGGCAGCAAGATCTATCGAATCAAATAATAAAGATTTTCCATTTGGCATTATTTACAAAATAAGTGAAACAGAAAAAATAGCAAGTCCTGTTGCCTTTGTTGGGGTCAACAGTAAGCAATCAGTATTCCCTTCTCATATTGATCTTAAAGAGCCTGTAGAAGGCACTTATAATTTTTATAAGGCTTACCAATCAAGGGAAATTGTTGTATCGGAAAATGCTGGCCGAAGAAAAAAAATACCAAAAGGTGCATGGCAAAAAGAGGCAACTCAATTTGTTCACATACCTATATTCATTGCCGGACATGAAACACCAATCGCTATTTTATCAGCGGCGTTAAACCCTTTTAGAAAATTTGATAACTCTTACAGGCAGCTTACAAGCCTGATCGCTGATCGTATTGCAATTGAAGTTAGTAAAGTGATCAGCCTCGAACAGGAAAAAAGGGCTCGCAAAAAAATTGAAGAAAGCGAGGAGATTAGTCGTTTGTTCATTGAATATGCGCCAGCAGCGATGGCCATGTTTGATAGAGAAATGAAATATGTGTCTGTAAGTAAACAATGGATGAAAGAATATGATCTTTCAGGAAATGTTATCGGCAAAAAGCATTATGATTTGTTCCCGAATATCCTGGAAAGATGGAAAGAAGTTCATAGCAGGGGAATGAAAGGTGCAGTTGAAAGATCCGACGACGATTATTATTTAAAAGATGATGGCACACCTGTATGGCTAAAATGGGAAGTGTATCCCTGGTACAATTCGGCAAACGAGATTGGTGGCATTGTGATTTTTACAGAAAATATTACTCAACGTAAAAAGTCACAACTGGCAATCAAAGAAAGTGAAGAACGTTTCCGTACAATGGCAAACGAAGCACCTTTGTTCGTTTGGGAAACGGATGAAAATTTACAAACTACTTTTTTGAATAGGTCTGGGCTTGATTATTTTGATTTTGATGAAACAGTTAAAATGAATAATATATCATGGAAGAAATATATTCATCCTGATGATATAGACAATGTTCTAGGAGTAATGAATGATGCAGCAAAAAAACATCAGTCTTATACTTTGGAAATGCGATTGAAGAACGGACGCAGCGGAGAGTATCATTGGTTTCTTGACAAAGGAACTCCGCGATATGCTGATGAAAAATTTACCGGCTTTATTGGAACTAGCCTTGATATTCATGATCGAAGAGAGGCGGAAAAAGAACTTGAAAACAAAGTAAAGGAAAGGACCAGTGAATTAAATCAGCAAAATATACTTCTGAAACAACAGAATCACCTGGTGAAAAACATCCTTGATTCATCGGTTGATCTTATCGCAGTTTATGATACTGAGGTAAGAATTCTCTCGATCAATCAGTCTGCTTTAAATGCAATGAAAGCAAAAGAGGAAGACGTGGTAGGCAAAAATTTATTAGATGCGTTTCCCCAGATGAAAGATAGCCAGGGATATAAAGACCTGTTGAGAGCAATAAATGGTGAAACTATTCACAATGAAATTTATTATTCCGTCGTTTCAAATAGGTATTATGAGAACTCGCTTGTACCTCTTAAAGATCATGATGATAAGATCTATGCAGTGTTAGTGATGGCACATGATAATACCGAATTGATTGCATCTGCAAAAAAATTAAACGAGGCGCAGCAAATTGCACAAATGGGTCATTGGGATTGGGAAGTGTCAACCAATCGTTTGACGTGGAGCGATAATATGTACAATATTTATGGAGCGGATCCATCGAATAGCATCGATTATGATAAGTTCATTTCACTCGTACATCCTGAGGACAGGGCTAACTTGCAAGCGAATATTGAGTTTGCCTTACAACATAAAACCTTCAGTGATTTTTTTCATAGGATCGTAACACCTGCTGGGCAAGAAAAGATCATGCACGCCAGGGGAGAGGTTATTATTGATAAGGAAAAAAAAGTTTTACGAATCGTAGGCACAGGTCAGGATGTTACCAGTCAAAAAATGACCGAGCGGGAATTGATCGCAACAAGCAGAAAGATCGAAGAACGAAATCAATTTATTGAACAATTAATTAATTCGTCACTCGATCTTATTGCTGTTATTGATAAAGATCTTCGGGTTATCAATTTGAACAAAAAAGCACAATTGATTTATAAAGAATATTATGAAGAGTATATTATCGGAAAAAAAATTACAGAGATCGATCCTCCGATCAAGGGAGCCGAATCGCATATAGATGTTCAAGAGGCCTTCGCTGGTAAGGTGATCATCAGAAATAAAGTCAAATCAACACTGTCTGACAACTATTACGAACATAATTATGTTCCATTGTTTAATCCTAGTGGTGAAGTATTTGCGGTAATGATCATTAGTCATGACATTACAGAAAATGTGCGGCAAATGGAAGAGTTGAGAAGGCTTTCGGAATCAGATGTTCAGAAAAATAATTTCATTGCAATGGCTAGTCATGAGTTAAAGACGCCCATCACTTCTATTAAAGGATATGTGCAATTGCTTTTAAATGCTTTTGACAAGGATAAGGGAAAAGAAAAACAATTGCCGCCTTTGCTTGTACGATCTTCATTGATCAGTGTGGATAAGCAAATAACAAGATTAACAAGGCTGATTTCGGAGCTGCTTGATCTTACAAAAATTGAAACAGGAACTCTTGAATTGAAAAAAGAGAATTTCAGCCTGAACCAATTGGCGATCGAAACAGTAGAAGATATTCTTTATACAAATACTAAGCACGAAATAAATTTATACCACGATTTTCAAGCTTATGTATTTGCAGATAAAGACAGGATAGGACAGGTGATGATCAATTTTTTGACAAATGCCATTAAATATTCACCTGACAATAATAAGATCGATGTGTTTATACGCCAGGCAACTAATGGGCAGGTTGCGTTTACTGTAAAAGATAATGGCATTGGTATTGACAAAGAAGAACAGGGAAAAATATTTGAACGTTTTTACCGTGCAAAAGGAAAAGAAGAACAAACATACCCGGGTTTTGGGATTGGCCTTTTTATTGCTAATGAATTTGTACAAAAACATGGAGGGCAAGTATCAGTTGAAAGTGAAAAAGGAAAGGGTTCTATATTTACTTTTACTTTGCCGGTCTTAAAATAATTAAATGAAAGAAAAAGCATTGATCTTAGTGTTGGATGATGATCCGGATATCTGCACCATGATAAAAATGGTGCTTGATTATTATGGTCATTCAGCTATGGAAGCTGATAATGAAGAAAAGGCAAAAGATATCATTCACTCAAATCATATTGATCTTATAATAATGGATATGCTGTTATCAGGAGCCGATGGAACTGACATCTGCCGGAGACTAAAGCAGGATATGAAAACTTCTTCCATTCCGATCTTAATGTTTTCTGCACATCCTACTGCGAAAGAAACCTGCCTTTCTGCGGGAGCGAATGATTTTATTTCAAAACCATTTGAGATGAGTGAGATGATCGGTAAAGTGGATTTTTTTCTCGAGCAGGTAAGATCAGGGAAGACTGAATAGTACTTATAAAACTTAAATATAGTCTTAGATGAAAAATAAAAAAGGTTGAGCATAACTCAACCTTTTTTATTATTTAGTGCCCGGGACTGGATTCGAACCAGCACAACCTTTCGGATGCTGCCACCTGAAGACAGTGCGTCTACCAATTTCGCCACCCGGGCAGGGGTGCAAATATAATGAATCACTCAACCTCAAACTAGAAACCACAAATCACAAACCTCAAACTATTTATACACTCACATTAAAATCTCTCAACGCATCATTCAAACTTGTCTTCAGATCAGTACTTGGTTTACGTTGACCAATGATCAATGCACAACCAACACCAAATTCTCCGGCAGGAAATTTTTTTGTATAGCTGCCGGGTATCACTACACTTCTAGTCGGTACACGGCCTTTCATTTCTTTTGGCTCTGCGCCGCTCACATCTATTATTTTGGTTGACTGTGTAAGTACAACATTTGCTCCAAGCACCGCTTCTTTTTCTACGATCACACCTTCTACAACAATACAACGACTGCCAATAAAACAACCATCTTCAACGATCACGGGTGAAGCTTGCAGAGGTTCCAGCACTCCACCAATTCCAACACCACCACTTAAATGAACTCCTTTACCGATCTGTGCACAGCTTCCAACTGTTGCCCATGTATCCACCATTGTTCCTTCATCAACATAGGCGCCGATGTTTACATAAGAAGGCATTAACACAACATTTTTTGCTAGGTAAGCACCATATCTAGCAACTGCATGCGGCACGGCACGAACGCCCAATTCTTTGTAATTTTTTTTAAGCAGCATTTTATCATAAAATTCAAAAGGTGCCATATCCCATGTCTGCATTTGCTGAATGCCGAAATACATCAGTATCGCCTGCTTCACCCATTCATTTACTTGCCATTCATTCGCTGATGGCGAAGCCACACGTAATCTTCCTTTATCCACTTCTTCTATAACTGCTCTTACTGCATCGCTGTATTTTGAATCTTTCAAAAGCTCACGATTGCTCCATGCTTCAAGAATTAGTTCTTTCATTGATAATTTTTAAGACTGCGAAAATAAAAGTATTTATGATACAAGCTTATGGAATTCTTATCACCTTCCGTTGCGACGCTCCGTTCATCATTAGGTAATTCTCTTCGTCTTTTAAATAATTTTTTTGTTACGTGGAAGGCAGCCTAACTGAAGAAATTAGGGGGACAAGGGGTTCGAAAGTGCGATTATATCTTTCACCTCTAATATCTTCTTTTCATAACCTTTAGTTGTAGCATTGATCATTGCATCGCCAATTTGTTTTAAAGTAACTACCGAGTTCGGAGCGATTGTATTAACGATAGGAAGCATCCAGCTCAGCCACTTATAAAGAGGCAGGATATGTTTTAAACCTTTAGTCGCTTTTATTACTCCTGGCCGAAAATTATAAACTTGTTTAAAAGGTAGTTTCATTAGATCACTTTCTGTTTTGCCCTTTACTTTTTGCCACATCAATTTTCCCGTTTCATTGGTGCCGCGACCTGAGACATAACAGAAGGTCATTTCTGGATTTAATTTGCTTAATGTGGTCGCAAAATGCATTGTGAGATCATAGGTCACTTTAGTAAACTCCGGTTCTTTTACACCAACTGAGCTCATGCCAAGGCAAAAGAAACATGCATTATAATCTTCCAGTTGATCTTCAATAGATGTAAGATTGTACATATCAGCATGAACGATCTCTTTTAATTTCGGATGTATATAACCACAGCTCCTTCTGCCTATTACTAAAACTTCTTCTACATCGCCATGTTGTAAACATTCATATAAAACTCCTTCACCTACCATACCTGATGCTCCGGTTATGATTGCTTTTACTTTCATATAAGATTTTCTAGTTCTATAGTTTTAATTTCTGAAAGTATTTCATCAAATTTTTTTGGTTCTTTGCTAAGGTCTTCAGGAAATCCTTGTTCAAAATACCTCCATGATATTTTCCCGGGTACTTTTATTGATTCAATTTTTTTGCCGTTACAGTAAACCTTTCTTCCCATTGTGTATGCAAAATCGTTATCAAGGTAAATATCAAATTTGTCACATGGAAATTTAGTTGGAATCAGCCATTGCTCATCATATAGATAAATGCGTTCATTTTTATCGTTTTCTACCAGGAACCATGTCCCCTCATCGTCCTTTTGCTGAAACTTAATTACTCTGTTGGTGATTACTTGCATTAGCGACGATGGCGTCGTCCCCGGACCCCTTCGCATGGACGGTACGCACACGCCCCTGCAGCCCGGCCGGCATACCACGG
>JBIOVR010000072.1:0-9688 GCA_044867875.1 Chitinophagaceae bacterium | reverse complement strand
ACGCGGCATGGCTGGTTCAGACTTGCGTCCATTGACCAATATTCCTTACTGCTGCCTCCCGTAGGAGTCGGGCCCGTGTCTCAGTGCCCGTGTGACTGGTCGTGCTCTCACACCAGTTACTGATCGTCGACTTGGTGGGCCGTTACCCCGCCAACTATCTAATCAGCCGCACACCCATCTTCTAGCGCATTGCTGCTATAATATAAAAGTGATGCCACTTCTATATGTTACGGAGTATTAATCCAAGTTTCCCTGGGCTATTCTCCACTAAAAGGAAGGTTGTGTACGTGTTCCGCACCCGTTTGCCGGTCGCCATCAACTGTATTGCTACAGTCATGCTGCCCCACGACTTGCATGTATTAAGCCTGCCGCTAGCGTTCATCCTGAGCCAGGATCAAACTCTCCATTGTAAATGTTGTTTGATACTGACATTTTAATTCTCAAGAATTAACGTGTCAAAATCGAATGTATTTCGCTTGACTTACCTTGATTCCGATATAAATCGGAATGCTGTTGTTTCCCTACTTTCAAAGATCTTTAGCGATTACCGCTTTCCCATTTTTTAATTTGGGAGTGCAAAGGTAAAGGCTCGTATGTTTCCCACCAAAATTTCTGCTACATTTTTTTATAGCTTCTGGTTTGAATTTCAATTTGTTTTCGAAGAACTTATTTCCCTTTTTTAAGGGGGGCGGCAAAGATAATGTTGCTATACTTATCAGCCAATTTTTATTGCCGTTTTTGTCCACATTTCATTCAGCAATCATCCACATTTAAAGAGCTCGTTTTATCTTAACGGGCGGCAAAGATATGAGTGGAACTTTAGCCACCAAATGTTTTTTAGTTAATAGAAATCATAAACCCATAGACAGGCCTCCTGCTATAGGTTTCGTGGAAAAAAATTAATTGAAATAGTTGTCAGGAAAAGCTACATGAACTAAAAATAAGCCATTTGGTGGGGCCGAAAAATCTGCTAAAGTGCAATTCTGAGATTGAATAATGGTTTGGAAAGTATCGAGGTTTATCTTATTTCTACCAACCTTCAACATGGTAGCTACTAAAGCCCGGACCATACCTCTCAAAAAACGATTGGCTTTTACATGGTAGACAAAACATTCTCCTTCAATTGTCCAATGGCTTTCCTGTACATCACAAGTAAAAGATTTAACCTGCGTATTTCTTTTTGAAAAAGAAGTAAAATCCGAGTATTCCTTAATAATTGTGGCGGCCTTTTGCATTAACTCAAGATCCATAGTGTATGGATAATAATAGGCGTTGTCTTCTAAAAAAGGATTCTTCTTTTGATATATGTAATACTTATACTCCCTTGCAGTTGCATCAAAGCGACAATGTGCTTCATCTTTTACTTTGTGCAAATTCCTGGCAGCTATATCTCCTGGCAGAATTGCGTTTAGATTATATAAAAGCTGAGACGATAATTCGCTTTTCGTATCAAAATGAAAATAGTTTTGCAACGCATGCACTCCAGTATCGGTACGGGAGGAACCTGTTAATTGTATTTCTTCTTTAAGAAGAACCTTAAATGCTTTTTCAACTTCAGTTTGTATTGTGTTAGCATTTTTCTGCGATTGAAAACCGCTGTAGTGTGATCCCCTATATGATACTTCCAGAAAATAGCGCATTGGAATTACTAACGAATCATGGCTTTAAATCGATTAATAAAATATTCATCTTTTAAAGCTGATTGTAATGTAGAAAAGTTTTCAAGATCACTTACATATTGATACGCTGCATCAAAAAATTTATATTTAGATTCATCAGTTAGAAATAATGCACTAAGGTTTCTTACTTGGGTAGTAGAAAAACATTTTGTTTTAAATACTTTTTTTGCTTCTGTGATCATAGCGTCATCATTATTTGCGCCAGCCATTCTTTTTCTTAGTTTAAAAAAATCATCTTCAACAGCCACTGCTTTGCAACTATTACTTTTAACTGCTGCCTTTTGTGTGACATCTTTCTCAACGGCAACGGAATCAACAGGAGGAATATCGAGAAATTTTTTTTCTTCCTGATTAGATTGTGCTGGCATTGCCTTTTTTGTATCAGGTTGAATAAGCACTCTGATAGTATCTGTTACCTGGTCAGTTAATATATCAAGAAAAACCAGCCCAATTCCAGCAGTAGTTGAACTTTCAGATTTAAGTTTTACAACTGATCTTTTATATTCACCCTCTGTGGTTATTTGTGCCTTTGCTTTTTCGATCGAGTCTTGTTTTCGTAATTCTTCCTGTTTCAATAATTCGTCCTCTTTAGCTTTCGCAGCAGCAATCGAATCCTCTTTCATTCTCGCTGCATTTTTGGAGTCCTGACCATCAATTTTTGGCTCGTCTTTTATTACTACAGGTGCTACTATAATTCCATTTTTAATCTCATTTTGTGATGACGGAACACCATTTTTAATTTCACTCTGCGATGATGGTGCGATTTCTTTTACTTCTTCTTTTTTTTCGGCATTCGATGCCGTAGCATCAGTCTTTTTTTCTACTGGCTTTTCAATTACAGGCTTTTCTTTTATCGTTGAATCATCAGCTGCTTTTGCAAGCAAATTTGTAAACGCATTGTCTTCTCGTTTTTCAGTCTTTACAGATTGTCCTGAACTAGTTGATTTACTTTGGGGCATTATTGTAGCCATTGAAGTAAGGTTAAAAAGTCCCCATCCTTTATCTCCAAAATTTTTGATCAGGAAACCCTGATCTTTCTTACTCATAGTTATTGAATATGGTTGATCTGCCACCTCGCTTCCTTGTATCCCGATATTTATTGAGTAAATACTATCGTGAAGATTTGACAATACCAGGTACCCGGCAGTTGTAGAGTTATAGATCTTATCTCCCATGCGGGCAAAAAAAGGTTGCTGGTTATCTGTTTGCAAATAAATAAAATACACCTTTTGTGCATTGATTGAGATCGATGCAAAAAATAAGAATAGGAATAGCTTAAACAATTTTTTCATCGGAAATTATATGGGTAAAGTTGGTCAAAGTTAATATAAATAAACCTTAAGACTTCTTTAAAGAATTAACTTGCCATTTATAAAAATACCAGATCAGGCTTGTGTGACAACTTCTATTTTTGCACCCTTAAAAAATAAATCTATGAAATTGGTGAGTACCTTCTTTGCAATTCTTTTGTTTAACCTCCAGTTAATTTCCCAGGAGCCAACATCAAAAGATACTTCCTGGAAAAAACAATACCGCGAAACTGCTACTAAAATAAATGACCTTGTTCATACAAAACTTGATGTGAAGCCCGACTTTTCAAAATCTTATTTATATGGAAAAGCATGGATCACACTGAAGCCACATTTTTATCCAACCGATACCTTAAACCTGGATGCTAAAGGAATGGAATTTAAAACTGTTGCTTTATTAAAAGGCACTAAGCAAATTCCTTTAAAATATGAATATGATGATCTTAATCTGAGGATCAAATTAGATAAGACTTATAAAGCAAATGAAAATTATACTATATACATAGATTATACAGCCAAGCCAGATGAGTACCAGGAAAAATATGGAACCGATGATTTTCTTGGTATCAAAGGAATGTATTTTATAAATCCGAGAGGTGAAGAAAAAGACAAACCAACTCAAATATGGACACAAGGTGAAACAGAATCAAACTCTGCATGGTTCCCAACAATTGACAAAACCAGTCAGAAAACAACCGAAGAACTTACTGTTACAGTTGATAATAAATATGTAACTCTTTCTAATGGCAAACTGATGAGTCAAAAGAGAAATACGGATGGTACAAGAACAGATTACTGGAAAATGGATCTTCCACATTCTCCCTATCTTTTCTTTCTTGGCGTTGGGGATTATGCTGTAGTTAAAGATACCTGGAGAGGCAAAGAGGTTAATTATTATGTAGAACCAGAATATGGCTCTGTAGCAAAAAAGATCTTTGGAAACACTCCTGAAATGATCGAATTCTTTTCAAGAATTACTGGCGTTCCTTTTCCTTGGGTGAAATATTCACAGATAACTGGTCGTGATTATGTTGCCGGAGCAATGGAAAATACAACAGCCACTATTCACCAGGAAAGTGCACAGCAAGATGCAAGAGAATTAGTTGATGGTAATAACTGGGAAGGAACTATTGCACACGAATTATTTCATCAGTGGTTTGGTGATTATGTTACTGCTGAAAGCTGGAGCAATCTTACATTAAATGAATCTTTTGCCGACTATAGCCAGACATTGTGGGAAGAATATAAATATGGTAAAGATGCCGGTGATGCTGAAAATTACCAGGGCATGCAAAGCTATTTACAAAGCGGAGGTGAATCAAAAGATCTTGTCCGGTTTTTCTATGCCGACAAAGAAGATATGTTTGACCAGGTGAGTTACCAAAAAGGCGGACGAGTGATTAACATGTTAAGAAATTTTGTTGGTGATAGCGCCTTTTTTAAATCACTCAATAATTATCTAACTACAAATAAATTCAAAGCTGCCGAAGCACATCATTTGCGGCTTGCATTTGAAGAAGTAACTGGTCGTGATCTTAACTGGTTCTTTAACCAATGGTATTTCGACAACGGCCATCCATCAGTAACTATCGATTATGTTTATGATGATGCTGCAGGAAAAGTAAATGTCATAATTAAACAAATACAAAAAAGCGGGAAGCTATTTACACTTCCGATTGCTGTTGATATTTATAATGGCGCAAATAAAGTTCGTTACAATGTTTGGGCAAAGAATGCGATAGATACTTTCACATTTAGCTATAGCAAACACCCAGATCTTGTAAATGTGGATGGTGATAAAGTTATGTTGTGGAATAAAAAAGATAATAAAACACTCGATAATTTCATTCACCAATATAAATATGCTGGCAAATATCTTGACAGGCTTGAAGCGATTCAATTTGCTGCAAAGAATCAAGATGATCCAAAAGCACTTGAGTTATTAAAGATTGCATTGAAAGATAAATATCATGGCCTTCGCAATGCAACATTATTTAGCCTGGATCTTAAAAATGAAAAAGTGAAACAAACTGTTGAACCGATCATAGCTGATCTTGCAAAGAATGATAAAAAATCAACTGTACGGGCAAATGCTATAAGCCAGCTTGGTCAATATAAGAAAGCCGGCTATATCCCTTTATTTAAAGCCGCAACAGCTGATTCTTCCTACTCTGTGTCAGGAAATGCATTGAATGCATTACTCGAAGTGGATAAAGATGCTGCAATGACTATTTCAAAAGAATTAGATAAAAAACCAGCAAAGGGAATATTAAAAAGTTCGCTTCAAGGTGCAAAAGCTGCATCAGGTGATGAAAGTCTTGAAGAAGAAATTATCGGTAGTTTTAATAAGATGCCGGTGTCAAATGAAAAGTTTAATGCTCTTGGTACCCTTGGCATTTATCTTGGTGCATTAAAGAATACAGAAAAGGTTAAAGCTAGTGTTGATGAAATTGTAAAATTCCGTGATGCAATTCCTTCACAATACAGAAATCAAACCGATCCTTATATCAATGAAACCTTGCAAGGCATTGCAACAAAAAAAGAAGAAGCATTGAAAGCGGATGCGGGAAATACTGCTTTGAAAGATTTGGTTGATTATATCAAATCAAAGATTCCTGCAGCAGATAAGAAAGGATTTTAAAAGTTTATAAAGTATCAATAGTAAAAAAGTATCAATAAAAAACCACTCAATTAACTGAGTGGTTTTTTATTCTTAAACATTATATACGAATATACTTTTTATACATAGTCATTCACTTTACCATTTACCGCCTGCACCACCGCCACCAAAACTTCCACCACCAAAGCCTCCAAAGCCTCCGCCACCTCCACCTGACCAACCACCACCGCCTCCCCCAAATCCCCCGCTGCCGGCGCCCCACCAAAAAGGTCCACCTAAACCACGATACCCACGACGTGAAGCATATCCACCACCTTTACCGCCACCTCTTCCAACAACTCCAAGAATGATCCAAATAATAATTACAAGAAGAAAAATTTTACCAGGACTTAATCCTTTTCGTTTACCATAACCTTGCGGGGCTTTATACTCACCTGCTGCTGCTTTTATAATTGCATCAACAGTTTTATTTAAACCACTATAATAGTTGCCTTCTCTAAATTCCGGGATTAATTCATTTTCTATAATTTGCTTTGCAGTAATATCAGGTACTGCTCCTTCAAGCCCATAACCTGTGGCGATATAGGCATCACGGTTCCCATCTCCACCGCCGGTTGAAATAAGAACAACTATGCCATTATTAAATTGCTGCCCACCTACACCCCACTTTCGTCCCAGGGCTGTTGCATATTCATTTGCATCATAACCTTTCAGATCTTCTACAATGACTATTGTAACCTGGCTGGATGTGCTATCATTATAAGCTACCAATTTTCCTTCCAGGTAAGATGCCTGTTCTGTGGTAAGAAAATTTCTTCCTTTAGTAAAATCATTATAAAGCCTTGGTGGACTCGGTCTTTGCGGAATAGCATTGTCTATCTGCGCTACTGCACCGATCGAAAAAAGAAGACAAGCTATGAAAAAAATTTTTCTCATTTATTTACCAAACACTATATCGTCAGGCAATTCATTTTTATCTGTTTCATTATTGAAAGGAAAATTTTTCGTTAACGCATCTCCTATATCGCTTACGATTTCACTTATACCCGCAGCATAATTTTCCCTGTTAAAATTGGTGATCATCTTTTGCACTTCATTGTTCCAAAATTCATTTCCCACTCTATTATGAATACCCTGATCCCCAAATACAGCCAATTGACGATCCTTCATTGCCACATACACTAATACTGCATTGCGATCATCTGTCTTTTGCATTTCAAGTTGAAAAAAAAGTTCAGCAGCACGATCGATGGCATCCATATAACTGCATTTGCTTTCCACAAAAACACGAACCTCTCCGCTTGTCATACGCTCAGCATTATGAATAGCGTCGATAATAAGCTGCTGCTCTTCAGCAGTGAAGAAATTTTTCTTCTTTTTCCAGGGAAAAATGTTCAACTGATTTTATTTACTGGATTAAAATTTTACTTCGGGAGCTTTTTCAGAACCAGCTTCCGCTGCGAAACCAGGTCTTGCTTTGAAACCCATGATGCCAGCAAAAATATTTGTAGGAAAGGAACGTACCTTGGTGTTATAAGTATTGATCGCAGAATTAAAATCATTCCTTGCGACATTGATACGATTCTCAGTTCCTTCAAGCTGAGCTTGTAAACTAGAAAAATTTCCAGTAGCTTTTAGATCAGGATACCGTTCAACCGCAATATTGATTGCTGCCCGGGTCGCATCCATAGCTTCTTTACTTGTTTTCTGGATCTCTTGCATTCTTTGTGTATTTAAACTATCAACTGGAACATTTACTGCTTGCTTCAACTGACCTGCACGGGCTAATGCTACTTGTGTATATGTTTCTTTTTCAAATTCTGCAGCACCTTTTACAGTAGCAACTAGGTTCGGTATCAGGTCACCCCTGCGTTGGTAACTGCTTTGTACATCATTCCATTTATTTTTTACAGTTTCATCTTGCTTCACCAGGCTATTATATCCACTACAGCTCCATACTCCAAGAATAAGTACAAGACCCAATATGATCAATACAGTTAGATTACGTGTCCCTTTCATGGTTTTAAAGTTTAGTTAGAAATTAAAATTAAGTGTTTTAAAAATACTAAAGCCCCTGTTCAAATCAGGGGCCATATTTTTTTAATGACAGAATTGCTTATTGTTTGATTGCAGCTATTCCGGGTAATTCTTTTCCTTCAAAATATTCAAGCATCGCTCCGCCACCGGTGCTCACATAACTTACTTTATTAGCGTAGCCAAATTGATTGACCGCAGCAACACTATCGCCACCTCCGACAAGTGAAAAGGCTCCTGAACTGGTAGCATCCGCTACGGCCTTTGCTATCGTCTTAGTGCCATGACGAAATTTCTCCATTTCAAAAACTCCCATCGGCCCATTCCATAAAATAGTTTTGCTCCGTTTGATCACATTGCAAAATTGATCGCATGCATTTGGCCCAATATCCAATCCCATCCACCCGTCAGGAATATGATTGCTCGGTGCATCCGATGTATCGGCTGTTGCTTCAAACTTATCGGCAATTATTGAATCAGGAGGAAGATGAATACAAACTCCTTTATCATTTGCTTTTTTCATGATCTCTTCCGCAGTGCCAAGGCGATCTTCTTCACAAAGCGAATTACCGATCTTTCCTCCCATTGCCTTCAAGAAAGTATAAGCCATGCCGCCGCCGATAATAATATCACTTGCTTTATCCAAAAGATTTTCAAGTATTAAGATCTTATCAGAAACTTTTGCCCCGCCGATGATAGCGGTAAAAGGTTTTTCTGAATTATGCAACACCTTTTCAGCGCTTTTTACTTCGCCTTCCATCAGCAAACCAAACATTCTTTTATCCGCAGGATAAAATTTTGCGATCACAGCAGTAGACGCATGAGCACGGTGAGCCGTACCAAACGCATCGTTTACATATACATCACCAAGCTTACTCAGTTTTTGAGCAAATGCTTCTTCGCCTTTTTCTTCCTCTTTATAAAAACGAAGATTCTCTAGTAATAAAACTTCACCAGGTTGCAGTTCTGCAGACATTTTAGTTGCTTCCTCACCAATACAATCATTGGCAAACAAAACTGTTTCGCCATTCAGCAATCTTCTTAAATGCACCACAAGATGTTTCAAAGAATATTTTTCTGAGGGACCATCCTTCGGACGTCCAAGATGACTCATTAATATTACACTGCCTCCATCCTTGATTATTTTTTGAATTGTTGGAACCGTTGCGCTCATTCTTGTATCATCAGTAATTTGATATTTATCATTCAGCGGAACATTGAAATCAACACGAACCAATGCTTTTTCTCCTTTAAAATTATGCTCAGAAAATTTTGACATAGTAACAATTTTGGAACATCAAAAATAGCTTAAACAAAAATGTCCCGCCTCAGGCGGGACATTAATATTTTAAAATAATTATTTTATCAATTTAGCAAAATAATGAAGCGTACGAACCAACTGGCTTACATAACTCATTTCATTATCATACCAGCTAACTGTGCGTACAAGCTGAGTGTCGCCAACATTCTGCACTTTTGTTTGTGTTGCATCAAACAATGAACCGAAGTTAATACCAATGATATCGCTGCTTACGATCTCATCTTCAGTATAACCAAAACTCTCATTACTTGCCGCCTTCATTGCCGCATTTATTTCTTCAACAGTTGTCTTCTTACCAAGCAATGCTGTCACTTCAGTTAGTGAACCTGTCAATGTAGGTACACGCTGAGCAGAACCATCAAGTTTTCCTTTCAAATTTGGAAGAACAAGCCCAATTGCTTTTGCAGCACCGGTACTATTCGGAACAATATTTTGCGCAGCAGCTCTTGCACGACGAAGATCTCCTTTCGGATGCGGCGCAGCCTGTGTATTCTGATCATTTGTATAAGCATGCACCGTTGTCATCAAACCATTTACAATGCCATATTTTTCATCTAGCACTTGTGCCATTGGCGCAAGACAGTTCGTAGTACAACTTGCACAACTGATGATCGTCTCACTGCCATCAAGAATGCTATGATTAACATTAAACACGATTGTTTTCAGATCGCCGGTTGCCGGTGCACTGATCACCACTTTCTTTGCGCCAGCTTTCAAATGTGCT
>JBIOVR010000071.1:0-10830 GCA_044867875.1 Chitinophagaceae bacterium | reverse complement strand
GACAGGATCATTACCGAAGGTTATCAATCTGTTTATGACGGGCAAACAGTAACAACAGTAGCAAAATGAGTTAGCTGACAATCAAATTTTTTTTATGAATGTTTTTGAACAAATAGCACATAAGTTTAAACAGTTTAAACCAACGAGCTGGAGTGTTGATAATAAAACTGCCATTTATATTATCGCAATTCTTATCACGGTATATGGGCTTTATAAGTTTAACACGATGCCCAAGGAACAATTTCCTGATATTGTAGTGCCTACTATTTCGATCGCCACTGTCTATGCCGGTAATTCTCCAAAGGATATTGAAAACCTTGTGACAAGGCCTATTGAAAAACAATTGAAAGGGATCAGTGGTGCAAAAGTGAACAAGATCCAAAGTACTTCACAAACAGATTATAGTTTAATTGTCATCGAATTTGATACAGACGTAAAAACAGATCTCGCAAAGCAAAAAGTGAAAGATGCGATCGATAAAGCAAAAACAGATCTGCCGAATGATCTTACATCTCAACCCGATGTACAGGAGTTTGCGTTTAGTGAAATGCCGATCATGTTTGTAAATGTAAGTGGTGATTATGATGGTATAAAGTTGAAAGAGTATGCCGATAAAATGCAGGATCGTATTGAAGAATTGGGAGAGATAACCAGGGCTGAAATTGTTGGGGCGCCAGAAAGAGAAATTCAGATCAATGTAGATCCATATAAAATGACTGCAGCACGAGTAAGTTTTACAGATATTGAAAATGCAGTGAGTCGTGAAAACAGGGATATTACCGGGGGCCTGATAGAAGTAGGAAATATGAAACGGACCTTAAAACTCCGTGGACAGTTTGCGAATGCCTTGACTCTGCAGCACATCGTAGTGCGAAGCAGTGCGCAGGGAGCTACAGTTTATTTAAAAGATATCGCAGAGATAAGAGATACAATTAAAGAAACAGAAAATTTTGCACGTCTGGATGGCAAGAACGTTGTTACACTCAATATTGTAAAACGTTCCGGAGAAAACCTGATCAATGCTGCTGATAAAGTAAAAGCAATAGTGGCGGATATGCAGGATAAAGAAGAATTACCTAAAGATCTAAAAGTTGTTTTTACCGGGGACCAAAGCAAACTAACTAAAAACTCTTTTAATGAATTGGTGAATACTATCGTGATCGGGTTTCTTCTGGTATTGATCATTCTTATGTTTTTTATGGGTGTCACGAATGCATTCTTTGTTGCATTGAGTGTGCCGTTAAGTGTATTTGTTGCTTTCATGTTTTTACCCATTGCGGATGGTATTATAGGATCCACAGTAACACTAAACTTTATCGTTCTGTTCGGATTACTTTTTGGGTTAGGAATTATCGTGGATGATGCAATTGTGGTAATTGAAAACACTCACCGTATTTATAGTAATGGCAAAATACCAATTGTACGAAGTGCAAAGGAAGCCGCAGGCGAAGTATTTATTCCAGTACTCGCAGGTACGGCCACCACGCTGGCTCCATTCTTTCCATTATTGTTTTGGAAAGGACTCATTGGTAAGTTCATGATCTATCTTCCAACCATTTTGATTCTTACGTTAGCTGCTTCATTAATTGTGGCGTTTATATTCAACCCTGTATTTGCGGTGAGTTTTATGAAACCAGAAGGCAAGGAATTTGAAAAACCCAAGCATAAAGTTTTTACGAATAAATGGTTTATAGTATTCGCCATTGCTGGAATCCTCCTTCATCTTGCCGGCAGTCCCGGTTTAGCAAACTTCTTTTTGTTGCTGGCCATCATGATGGTGTTTAATTCTTATGTTTTAAATAGCGTCATCCATGCATTTCAAAAACGTGTTTTACCGGCGCTGATGAATAGTTATGAAAAAATGCTTCGTTGGGTTTTAAAAGGAACACGGCCTGTGATAATGTTTGCGTCACTGTTTCTGATCTTTATTCTATCAGTCGTGTTTTTGATGATGCGTGGAAATAAAACAACTTTCTTTCCAAGTGGCGATCCAAATTTTATTTACGTATACCTGAAATTACCAGTGGGTACAGATGTAAAATACACTGACAGCGTTACCCGGATGTTGGAGAAAAGAGTTTATAAAGTATTGGAAAAGGAAAAACCAGGGACTGAAGGAAGCATTGTTGAAAGTATCATTACCAATGTGGCGGTAAGCGCTAATAATCCAAGGGATAATAATCGAAGTGTGCAACCTCATCTTGGCAGAATACAGGTTTCTTTTGTTGAATTCGAAAAAAGGCATGGTGTTAAAACAAAGCCTTATATGGATGAAATAAGGGAAGCATTGAAAGGAATTCCCGGGTCAAGTATCGAAGTGGCGCAGGAAGATGGAGGCCCACCAACTGATCCGCCGGTGAATGTGGAAGTAAGCGGTGATAATTTTGAAAATATTTCAAAGACAGCAACACAGCTTCTGAATTTTCTTGATACTAACAGGGTAAACGGAATTGAAAATCTACAAGCTGATGTTGATCTGAATAATCCTGAGATCACCATCAATGTGGACAGGGAGAAAGCAATGCTTGAAGGATTAAGCACCGGCCAGATTGGAATGGAAATAAGAACAGCTGTTTTCGGAAAAGAAATAAGTAAGTTGAAGGATGGCGAGGAAGAGTATAAGATCCAGTTGCGTTATTCTGATCTGATGCGCAATAATATTGCTGATCTCATGAATATGAGGATCACTTTCATGGATATGAATACAATGCGGATCAAATCGGTTCCGATCAGTGCCGTTGCTACCATAGATTATACAAGTACAACTGGTGCGGTAAAACGCAAAAATGTAAAACGAACCATACAGTTGCAAAGCAATGTACCTGATCCTACAATGGTAGCTAAGGTGAATGCAGATCTGCAGGCAGAAATAAATGAATTTAAAGAAAAAGCAAGAATACCTGCTGACGTTTCTATAAAACTAAGTGGACAGAGTGAACAAGAATTGGAAACACAGAAATTTTTAGGTTCTGCTTTACTAATTGCGCTGGGAATTATTTTTTTAATTCTTGTATTGCAATTTAATAGCATGAGTAAACCCTTTATCGTAATTACAGAAATTTTCTTTTCTGTAATTGGTGTGTTGCTTGGTTATGCGATCACAGGAATGACGATAGCCACAATTATGATGGGAGTAGGTATAGTAGGACTGGCGGGTATTGTTATTAAGAACGGAATTTTATTAATTGAATTTACGGATGAGTTAAGAGGAAGAGGCATGCGGACAAGAGAAGCTGCGATCCAGGCAGGAAAGATCAGGATCATACCTGTATTACTTACAGCGATAGCTACCATTCTTGGTTTGCTTCCACTGGCAGTTGGTTTTAACATTGATTTCGTTTCCCTGTTTCAACATCTGGAGCCCCATATCTTTTTCGGCGGAGACAGCGTGGTATTCTGGGGGCCATTGTCATGGACAATTATCTTCGGACTCATCTTCGCTTTTTTCCTTACGCTGATGATGGTGCCGAGCATGTATATAATTGCGGAAAGACTCAGAAGACCGATGGAAAGATTTTACGGCACCAAGTTCATAGCCTTGCTTGGTTTCCTTGGCCCTTTCTTCTTTATTTTCGTGGGACTCATGTTTTTAGTAAGAAGAATTCAGGGTAAACCTGTTTGGCTGGGAAAAATGAAGCAGCGGAAATAGAATTTGCGTTGTCTAGATTGCATAGTTGGTTTTATTCCGCCTCAGGCGGAGCCCGCCGGGTACTCTTATCGGGCAGGCAAGGTGAAAATAAAAAGCGACCCCTAAATTCATTCTGACTGCTTATGTATACTCGGGGGTCGTTTTTTTATGCCCTTTCCGACCGGTTTATTAAACTGTCTTGGTCAAATTCTATAGCACCTATTCGTATTCTCTATAAGCGCCGAATCTTGCAAGTTGGTCTTCGCCTAATTGCGCAGGAATAGGATCGCAATTAATATTTAACTTTTCGCAGATCTGCATCCATAGACCGGTTCGTGTGTATGTCTGATGAACTTTTTGAAAAGGAGTAGATAATAGCAAGTCTTTAGCTTTTGCATACTCTTTTTTATCGATCAATAATTGCACTTTTCGCTCAATCACCCATTCATCTTTCAATGCTTCAACTTTTAAAAGCCAGCCTTCACGTTCAGCAAGAAATGAAGAACCCAATGCCCGCAGAACTTTATCCCTTTCTACAATAACTTGTGGATGTAGTTGCAACCATTTTTCTTGAACAGCATCGAAAGCTTTTTTTGCTCCTACCATATCTCCTTTAAGTTTAAATAATCTTGCAAGTAAGATCTTTGCCAGTCCGGCATTTGTTTGCGAAAGGATCTTTATTGCTTCTTCAGAATTTCCTCTGCCTGCAAGCCATGTACCATAATAAAAGTTCCAATGGTCTTTATTTTTTCCGGTTGAATATTGGATGGCCTTTTGAAAAGCTTCATTTAAATTTTCCATTCCGGATGGAGGCCAGGTTGAACTATAAATATCGGGGGCTGCCCAATTCATTATTTTTTTTGATGTATAAATATTGATCAATGCTTGCCAATCCTTCACATCTTCTTTTCTTGCCCAGCTAAATAATGGAATTTCTTTTGTTGATCTCAGGTTCAGGTCAGGAACTTTCAGATCATAAATATTTAATTCTTTGTCGGTTGGAAACCAATATTCCACATGCCATCTTGTTTGCTTTGGTTGCATTTCCAGTTTGATGGATTGATCACCGATCGGGCCGCCCTGTATTTCGATATAGGTTTGATGTTTCGCGGTGCTTAAAACAGACCATGCACTATCATCTGCAGTTCCATAGCTCCACAACTTTATTCCTGAAGCAATTTTTTCATCAGCGATATGATATAAACCGGTGCCCATGGAAGGAGTAAAAGCACCAAAAGCATTTACATCTTTGGTTTTCCAGAAATAACCTGTCATTTCTTTTATAGCTGATTCGGTTTTTGGCCCTTGTTTGACCCAATCTATCGTATCGATCTTTGATGAATGAGATAGAACATTTCCTTTGGGAAAATCATATCGTGTATCCGGAGCCGAAGGCAAAGCTGCATTTGACCAGGACATCCAGGGATAAGCTGAATTACCCGGGTTGTGGAATATCACTCTTTGTGTTAAAAAATTATCATTGATGCCCAAAGAATATTCTACTGACCATTGCATTCCAAACCGCAATTCTCTTTCGCCACAAGTAACATAGATCCTGTCTTTTGTTTTGTCAATTTTATAAAGAACGGTTTCATTTTGAGTGGGAGAATGAGAGATAGGAAAACTAACCTCAATCCCACCTGCTATAAAATAGAATCGCGGTAATATCCTTGTATATCGAATTACATCCGGAACATATAATACCTCCTTGCCGGATGGTTTATGAATTAATGAATAAACTTTCCCGCCAAGATCAGGGCAGATCGTCGCTTTCACAAAATCATTTTGCAAAACTATAAACCTGTATTTTTTTGGAACCGGCCTGTTGGAGGTTTCGGAATAGCTCATATATGGATAAACTCCATTAGGGTCGAAAGCGGTAGGTATTGGTCCGGCAGGTGTCAATAAATGTGTAAGAATATAATCATCATATTCTTTGACCGAAAGTTTTTCGACTGATACCTGCGCATTGCTTACGATAACGAAAGCATGTAGTATAGAAATTATCGAAATTCTTATTCGCATTATGTTTTAAATGGTTTAGTTCTTTATTTTTTCACTCAATGCGTCTACCAGCATCTTTCCTTTTTGAACATCCTGTTTTAATTTTTCCTTGTCAAATTCTTTTTCAGCAGTAAATACTTGCAGATGCTGATCCAATTCTTCTAAAATTTTTTTTATCGTTGGGTCAGTTGACTTAGCTGCTTTTACTTTAAGTATTTTAATTTTTTCATAATCCACAATTCCTTCTCTCATTTTTTCAAAACGAATACTTGATTCTGCACCGGGATAGATCATATATGAATCGCCAGCGGGCCAGTAAATATGCCGTGCATCACGGACAGGATCGGCAGGCCAGGCATCATAAGCCCAGCGTAACATGCCATCATAACCATGTGACATTGTGTACCATCCCAGCCAACGACCTTCAACAGGCGGAGAAAAAACAAACGTATTAGGAAAAGATGGTGTACAGCAAATATAAAAAGTTGAAGTTTGTTTTTTTTCAAAGCGGTCACGCACATCTTTTACAGACGGTTCTTTATTGAAAACACAGGAATAATCATCCAGCAAACCAGTTAATTCCTCATGCCAGTCGCCTGCATAAGTTACTTTCCATTGTTTTGAATGATTCCTTACCACTTTTATAGCTGACAATGTTTGCTCCATTGCATTTTCATTAATACCAATAAATGTTTTGTTCATCCATCCTTTACTTTCTAAATGCTTTTTCAGATCTGTGAGGAAAATATTCCAGTTGGTTTTGAAAATTTCTGATGTAGCCTGCCATTGTTCTGTAATATAATTGCCAGTCTCCTGTTCAATATAACGAAATCGATCTCCCCATGGAATAGGTGTGTAGATCGTAATTGCCTTATCAATACCCGCATCAATTGCCAGCTGAACATATTGATCAAAGATCCTATAATCGAATTGCCAGCTTCCATTTTTTTTCTTTATCCATTCTATCATGTTCCCTTCGATCATATAGGAATTGTCCGCCCATGGAGAATGAACAGCATAGGTAGTTATAAATTTTCCGCCGGCATCTGCATATAACTTCAAATGTTTTTTCAGAAGTTGTGTATGTTCTTCACTCCATGGTTTTACTTTATAATATTCTGCTATCACCCATGGATTTTGCCAAAGATCAAGTCGGAAAGACCAATCATGCGGTTTGGGTAATGACTGGTTTTGTACGTTAATCACTAGCTGGAGTTTGAAATTTTGTTTTTCAGATCTTATTTCAATTTCACCTTTATATAAACCAGCTGTAAGGGTAGAAGGTATATCAAGAGAAAGCCAAACAGGCCTAACAGTTTTGCCCGGCAATTCAAAACGATCAAAAGTTTCCAGCCGATCTGGCATTAAATAAGCTTTATCGACCGGTCCTTCGCCACATGTAACTTCTCTTGCAGCATATGGATAATTGGAAATAACGTATCGCACCAATTGTGCTTTTAAATTATTTTTTACTAATATATTTCCATTCGCAGTTTTTAGATCATTTAACGATACACGTAACTGGTCGATCGTATCAGTAGACCAAATAAGGATCATTGTATTCAAACGTTCTCCTTTCCATCCTGTAGCTGTCCAGCTTTTTGTTTCTTTAATGCCGGGAACTTCAGTTCTGAAATAAGCATCATCGGTTGAAACAAATGAAACATGTAAGTTTTTTTGTTCCTGCCATTTGGCTGGGTCACTACTTTTATCAAAATCGTATTCTTTTTGATAATGAAGATATGGTCTTGGTATTAGTGAAGAATCAACACCAGCGACTTGTGCGTTTACGACAATAGTAAATATTACTAATACAATTGTCAAAAACCCTTTTGGTAAAAACTTTCTTAATGATTGCATATAAAAAGAGTTTGCATTTTTAATTTTGTTACATGTCAACGGATCTGAGTCAGCTTTATAAGAAATCCACCTCCCGGAGCCATTGATATATCAAGCTTGTCTGAATATTGAATATTTTTCTGCCTGATCTCATAATCACTTCCATAATTATTTGCATTCACTCCGTCTTTACAGATTGTCATAGTGAATTCTACTTTTTCTATAAAATCAAAATCCAATGAAATTGTTCTTGCGTTACTATTGTTTAAGCCCGCAATAAACCAATTGTTTTCTTTTTTTCTTGCGGTAATAATAAATTCTCCAACCTTTCCCTGCAATATTTTTGTTTCATCCCATGTCGTTGGAATGCTTCCAAGCAATTGCATAAACTCAGGTTCTTTTAACCCCTGGCTGATATTACCACTGAATATTTGTAATGGACTATCATAAACAGCAAACATTGCCAGTTGATGACATCTTGTGCCAATACTCATTGGATTTTTTCCAATCGGTCTGAACTGATCTTTTTGTGCATTTAACAGTAATCCTGGTTCATAGTCTAATGGGCCAGCCAGCATTCTTGTATACGCAATTGCGACATTATGATCTGGCGTAGCTAACTCACTCCATATATTCCATTCTGCACCCAATACTCCTTCTTGTGTGATGGCATTTGGCCAAGTACGATTAAACCCTTTTGGAGGAAAGGCGCCATGAAACATGATCGATATTTTATTTTCAGCACAGGCTTTTGCTATGCGACGATAAAAATTTACCATCTTCTGGTCATCACGATCCATGAAATCCGTCATGATAGATGCGATACCCCATTTATTAAATTGTTTCAAGGCACTGTCAAGCTGCTTATCAAGTGTGGAGCAAAGCGTCCATAACATCAATCGGATATTATTTTTATTTGCATAAGCTAGCAGTTCGTTCATATCAATGTCAGGATTGATTTTGAAAAGATCTTTTACATCGCTCCAGCCGGCATCCAGCATTACCTGGTCAAACCCGAAGCGTTTTGCAAAATCAATATAATATTTATAGGTAGCAGTATTTAACCCGGCCTTGAACGGTATGTTGAATAAGTTAATCCCTGTTATCCATTCATCTGTTCCTTTGCCATACCTTATCCATGACACATCATCTACTTGCGATTTGTCACCCAATATATATAGCAGATCATTGGCGGGCAGGTCTATGTCTTTTTTTGCAATTAACACTGCACGCCATGGGAACATTCGTGTTCCTTTTGTTTTAGCAATATAATCAGCTCTTTCTGCTACAACATATTGTGGAAATTCTCCTTCCATTAATTTCTCTTTTGTGGCAAAAGGAGCAAACACTCCCTGTAAGCTATTGCCTTTCTTTTGTAGAAACATACCGGGATAATCAAAAAGACCTGCATCAGAAATAGCAAGATGATAACCATTCGCTAACGAAACTGTAACTGGTGCATAAGTTAGCATGGTGTCAGGGATAGCGGATAAATTTTGTTTTGCATATATCGCTTCAAAGCTTGTATGAAAACGATCGACATTTTGACGCTTATCCATATGAGCAAACCATATTCCAGCATTGCTCTCAACCTCAAACAATACATTTTCATTTTCTATGATTATTGAATCTTTGAATCTTGTGCCCATGCGATAAGCCATGCCATCATTATACAATCGGAATTGAATTGAGAAAGGTGCTTTAAAGATCAGTTCAAGTTGATTGTATTTATCTGCGATCGTTTTTCTTCTGTAAGGAATGGGAACGGTTATAGTTTCGTTGGCCTTTGTGTACCGGCGAGATGAAACAACCAATTTGTCAGACAATTTTTTTTGATCTTTTAATTGCAGATCAACATCTGTTGATTGTGCGAGAAATTCTTTACCGCTATATAAATGCCAGGAAAGTTTTTCTTTTGTTTTTATTTCAAGCCGAATGGATGAGTCTGGAGAATAAAGTGAATATGATTGTTGTGCAATTGTATTAAATGCCAGGAACAAACTAAGAACATATAAAAGGTAGCGTCGCATCAGGTAAATTTATTTAACACCCTTGAGCCTAACATTTAAAGGTGGCAATGAAGAAAGAGAGCTGGCTGGTTTATCAAGATAAAAATAGCTAACAGACGAATAGTCATCTATCCTATAAAAATTTACCCAACCTTCCGGAAAAGCGGGGTCAGTAAGAAGGGGAGCTTTCTCCATATCTAATAATCTTGTAAAACCTGCCGGGCCATCAACGGTTATAGCCTTGAAATTAACGCCACGCTGATATAATCGTTTCATATCTTCTTTCATCCATCCACCAATTTGCTGAATGCTAACTTTTATGTCTTTATTAAAATAAATCGCATCTGGGATATGCCAACGATAAAAATTAAATTGTCCTGTTGAATCATTTGCGATCGTACAGCCCTGGTACCAGTTAGTAAATGTGCCAAGTCCCCATGCACTGCCAATATAATCTTCTGCGCCTGTTCCATTAATAGTTGGATATTTTGTATCACCATCAAGATACATTTTCACTTCACCTTCTCCCCACCAACTTTTACTGTAAGAAGTATCTGTATTCAATCCAACAGATACACCTAAAAATCTCCCCTTGCCTTCTACTTTTGGTAACAATATATAATCATCTCCTAATTGACCTGATTGTTGCCGGTTCCAGTATGCATGAAAATATAATGCGTTCGACGGCAGTTTCTGCAATAAAAAATCTATATCATAAAACAACTTAACTCTTTCTGTTCCTTCATTGATCAATAAAACTTTGGCAGCTTTTTTAAATGGCATAGGGGTATAACAATTATACGACCGGCCTTCGCCGCTTGAAAATAATGCAGATTGAAATGCTGTTTGTTTACCCAGGTTATAACCAAAGAAATCACCCAACGGTACATCAACAGCTGGTTTATTACTGTCGTCCCAAAAAAATTGCAAACGAAGACTGCGTAATTTAACGGCGCTATGATCGATCGTAAGCCATATTCTTTGAATAGTTCCTTCACCTTTTATATCCAGGAGTTTTTTTGTTTCGCCCGGCTCCATATTTTCAAATGCGTTGCCTTTGGCAGTTTTATTTGTCTTTCCCCCGTTTCCTTTTATACCGTTAGGATTTTCAAAACTGCTAAGACGACTTTGAGGATTTGCCGGCATTTCATAAAGTGATTGTGCCTGTGAAGTATTTGTAAGTATCAAACACAATACTATTATTATATATTTCATTATGCTTATTTAACCCAGTTTACTTTCGACAATTTAACATCCTTGGAATTTCCACCGATCATAATATGAAATTCTCCAGGTTCCCAATCATATTTTAAATCTGTATTGTAATATTTAAGATCGGCGGTGGTGATA
>JBIOVR010000070.1:0-10549 GCA_044867875.1 Chitinophagaceae bacterium | reverse complement strand
CGGCTTTATTCATCGGCAGGAACCGAAGCAGAATAACGAACAAAAAGTTGAGCATATATTCGTTGCCCCGCCATATTGCCCAAACCGCCGCCTGTTGTACGCCGTTTTAACCGTCTGACTAAGCCTCTTGTGTCGTTTTTTGTTAAGGCTACAATACAAGATGTCAACTAAAAATGCTGAATAACTTTATCTATCTATTTTGCAACTTCTCTGTCAAAAACCCAAATACTATGATGGTCTTTTGGTCTGCCAGTAAATACTTCGTCAGCAACAAGTTCACTTTGATTTGTCCCAAATTTATAGTTAACGCTATTTAAATAGTTCTTTCTCCACATTGTCGCCTGCAAACTACTTTCTTTTTGTTCCAGTTTGCCCTTGAATAGTATTTTCACTCTTCTAGTCTTACCATCAGCATGCATTCTGAAACCTATTTTCTTTTTTTTGTCGCCATAAATGTGAAATATCTTCAAGCTAAATTTGTTACCATCTTGCTTTATAACGAATATTTGACCTGTAAGTCCATTAAGGTTATCACTTTTGTCTAACTTACTTTTTTCAAAATTTAGCATCCAAGTCCCTGTGAAGTTAGGTGTCTGGGCAAAAATTTGTGATTGAAACACAAAGCCAAGCAGCAGGAATAAAAACTTTAGTTTGGTATTCATAATTTTTTAAGCATATAGTTTTTCAAAGGTCGTGTCGTAGTTTATGGACAACGTCCAGGCATTGCCGAAGTGCCGGAAATAGAATTCCTACAGCTCGGCAGCGCCGTAACTTTTATTTCTTACGGCGCAGTACTGAAGTTAAATAGAATTACTGAAGTTGAATTGATGTTCTGTCGTCGGCATATTGGCAATGCAATGTTAGCGGCAGTTATTTTTTTGTCAACAATTTTTTGTACCGTGAACATTCGTCAAGATAGTTTTTTGCTAAGTCAAATGTTGGTTGTCCGCCACATCGTGTCGAGCCTTTTAAAGTCTTCTTTATAATTTTATTATTGTCAAAATAAAACCTGCATTCCATTGTCATGTTAAGCTTGCTGCGGTCAAATGTTTCTAAACTGTCACTATATGAATATTCGCTTCCTTTTGTATAAGTAAAAATTAATTTGTTGTCTTGCAAATAATATTCAGTAATGTCAATGCAACTTGAAAGCCCAATCCATTCTATGATTTTTACTAACTGTCCATTTTTAAAGTAACCTGTTAATTGTCCACCTTCGTCAGTCATGTGTTCTAAAAATTCGTCGTTGTCCAACTTTTTGAGTGTGTAGGCAGAGTCCTTATTTATTTGCTCAACTATTTTTCGGATTTTATTAATGTTAGGATTGTCTGTTTGAGCAATAGTAAAGGAGCTAAAAAGTAAAAGTGTCAATGTGAAAAGGGTCTTCATATAATTGCCGCTAACTCTTAAATATACGCAATAGCTGTCATAAGTTTTATTTGAGAATCATTGTATTTTTATGCCAGCAATGATTGGAAATTGAATTATATAATCACGATAAGATATTTTAATCCTGTCTTAAAGATCGGTCTGCAGGATGTGAGAAATGTATGGTATTTGGCTGATCAAACTCCTATTCAACTAACTACTATTTTTACCAGGGAGCGTTATATTTCAGGTTTCCTGGAACAGGGAAACGAGATAAGCTACAAAAAATAAAAAAGAGGTTGATAAAAAACAAATCATTCTACTGCTTCCATTCGAATTATTGCCTTTCTGAAAACTTTCAAGGCATAAAAATAAAAAAGCAGGATGGCTAGACAACCCCCTGCTTTGGGTCTTTTTGACCCCCACATGAGAAAACTGTATTTTAACTGAGTTTGTCGTTGAGCATAACTAACAGTATAAAATTAAATTCAATAGCTCTTCAATTTTTGATAAACTAGCTGAAGCATGAAAGTTTCATACTGAAGTACTATTTATCAAAGTGTATTGTAGCGAACAAATGTGCTGGAGCCAGGCTGCGCAGCAATGCCTGCTGCATATGCAGCACCCGTTACAGGAAACGCTTCAAACTTTTCTCCTGTATACACTGTTACATCAACACTTATGTCAAATCTGTCTCCAGCCACTATAGGTGTACCGAATAAGGTTGCCAGTTGTGATCCTGTAATTGTTAATTCAGTCGGAAACGTTGTTACATCCGTCTGAATTACTTTGACATTTGTTTTGTCATCATTCTTTATCACCACTACATCATATTTTTTAGGTGGTGCGCCAGTAGGAAAATAAAGACCAATCCTGAATTTTCCTGAAAATGCATTTGGATTCGCAGCAGATATTGACTGATCTGTGCCTGCTACTTTCACAACTAATGGAGTGGGAAACTGGGTTAGATTATCCGGTAATTCTCCATTTTCATCTTTCGAGCAGGCAGTGAATAAACCTGCGATTGAAAAAATATATAAGCTAAGGATGATTGTTTTTTTCATGCTAATTTTTTTTGGTGTTAATTAAGGCATCCAGAAAACTTTATAGGTGCTCGGGTTTTTTTGTGACGGTGCATTTGGGTTACTTTCCAATTCTGTCTGGTACCAGGGCAATGCCAATGCGAATGTTCTGCTCAACTGCACAGGAACTGATTTCTGATTGCCTGGATTTACAGGATCACCATTTATTGGCGGTTGCACTCTTCCGCCGGGTGCCATAGCAGGATTCGATGGATCAAAGATCACCGGGTATCCTGTTCTTCTTATATCTGTATATTGGTCAACTGCACTACCAACAGATGATAACCACTTTTGTGTCATGATGATCTCTAATTTCTTTGCAGATGATGCGGCATCATATTCTACTAATACCTTATCAGTGTAAGTTGCGACCGCGGCTGTTCCAAATAATGCAGGAACATTTTGTGAAGGGTTTACAAAGTTTGTAATTACATAATCAACTTGTTTGAATGATTCATCCATCGCCGCTGCAAGTTTTGCTTTTGCATCGCCGGTTATAACACCCGCATTAATTAATTCTGCTTCGAGATAAAGTCTGTCAGCATAAGTTATAAGCCTGTAAGGAGCAGCACCCGTTCCGCTACTTGCTGAAGCTATTGTGGCGCTACCATCATCATACTTGCCGCCTACAGGATAAATTCCGAAAAGACTGATAGTATTTTGCTGAGTTCTGTCGCGATCAGGACCTACTGAACCAAAATAAATTGAAACAAATGGACCATCCCTGTATTCTGTTTGATTTCCGTCACGTGATGGTTGCGTTGCATTTACTTGGTTATATATATAATACTTGAGCCTCGGATCAGGATTATTTTTAAAGATATTTGGATTATATCCTTTAAGTATCTCATAAAACCAGGGACTTACATGATTGCTGCGTTGTGTGGCGAAATAATCATAAAAACCAGGGTTTCTATCATCGGTTGCTCCATTGGGTCCATAAGGAACAAGAAAGCTTTCACTTGTATTGCTTATTAGATTACCTCCACTGATCAATGCATTTACTTCTGCAGAAACATTTTTAACTTTCCTTATCTGCGTATACAATTTCAGTTTTATTGTGTTAGCTGCTTTTATCCACAGGTCAACATCTCCACCGTACATAAGATCATCTGCTCCGGGTTCCTGGTTATTTGGCGCTGTTGTATTATTCAGATCTGCTATGCCTTCATTAATTAATGGAAACAGACTTTCGTAAATACTGGCATCATCATCAAATTTTGGATGAAGAACTCCTTGTTTTAATTTATTAGCTTCAGAGTAAGGAACATCTCCAAATACATCAACTGCTACGCTGTAGGTGTATGCTTTCAGAATTTTAGCAATCCCTGCGTAAACTAAGTTGCCAGCTTCTGTTGATTTGGCGATAATATCTTCCAAATTTTGCAACACGCCGTATACAGGGAAGGTTGTTCCCGGGTTAGCGGTGGAAGAAAACAATTTTGACCATGCGGTTTGAAGACTAACATCTGCACCTGTAACTCCATATTTATCCGGACTTTCTCTTGTAGACATTTGATGTGTATATACGGCGAGTACTTCCGACAGGCCACCGTTTTGTTCATCCATAGATAATGCATCACCTAATGTTCTTTGCGTTGTCGGCAACAACTTTGATACTTCAATTGTTGTTGGATTGTTCGGATCCGTGTTGATGTCTAAAAATTTCTTACACGATATTGCCAGCAAGCCAACAAGCGGTATTAATAATTTTATTTTATGTAACATGGTATTAAGATTTGAGTTTAATGTTTAGAAAGAAAAATTCATATGAAAACCAAATCGTCTTGTAGTTGGCGCTGCTGATAACTCTATTCCTTGTACAGCTGTAGAACCAAAACTATTTACCTCAGGATCGAAATTGGTATACTGAGGGAAATTAGGAGCAAGATGCCACAAGTTCCTGCCAGTTAAACTCAGCGTAACTCCTTTGAAAAAAGACATTTTTTTAAACACTGTTTTCGGAACATCATACGCTAATGTTACCTCCCTGAGATGAAAAGATGTTGCATCATACACAGCCCATTCCGTTGAAGAGTTAATACCAAATGAACCGGAAGGTCCGCCGGCAGAGAAATACAGATCATTTGTTGTGATCACTGTATGATTTGGAACTGTTTTACCACCAACCAGCAATGGCTGACCCGGATTATTTGGATCACCATATACACCCGGAATAACCCATGAAGTTTTCCGCTCTCTCGTATCTTTTGTAACACCTCTGCCTAATAATGAAGAAACTGTTACAGAATAAAGATCGCCACCCTGTGTCCAATCCCAAAGCACATTTAATGAAAGTCCTTTATAGCGAAGTGTGTTTGTAAGACCGACTTTAAAATCCGGAGATGGATCACCGACCATTTGTTCATCATCGAGAGTGATCATCCAACCTGTAACGGGATCAATCAATAAATTTCCGTCAGCATCACGGGCAGAAACTGTTCCTCTTAAATAACCGAACGGTTTTCCTGGTTCCAAATATGGATTGATGCCTGAGATGATACCGGCCATTTGAATTCTGTCAACACCACTCGTTAGTTCAGTAACTATATTTTCATTCTGCGTAAAAATTCCATGTATATCCCAACTAAAATCTTTTCCTCTTATGGCACGTACCATTAGATCAATTTCAACTCCTCTGTTCCTTATACCTCCGAAATTTGTTACTTGTGCTAAGTAGCCTGATGATGGGGGAGTAGTTATGATGGCAATAAGATTGGTGGATTGCCTGTTATACCAGGTAAAATCAAGTTCAACTCTTCTCTTTGCAAAACTCAACTGGGTTCCCAATTCAATTTCTTCCGTAAACTCGGGTTTAAGATCCGGGCTATTTGCGGTGGAAGGAAGTGTTGCTGCAGGTACTCCCATAAAACTTGGATCAATTGTATATACATCATTCAATGAATAAGGGGTTGCATCACGCCCAACTTTGGCCCAACCAGCTCTTACTTTTCCATAATCAAGTATGTTGCTTTTTATACCAAACGCATCAGTAAAAACCAAAGAGCCGGATATTGATGGATAGAGATAACTCCTGTTTTCAACAGGTAATGTTGAAGACCAGTCGTTGCGGAGTGTTCCATTTAAGAAAGCAAAATTTTTATAGCCAAGGGTTACATCACCAAACAAACCAATTATTCTTTGTCTTGTATAAACATCATTGGTGAATTGTTGCTGCGAAGTATTGGTAAGAGTGTGAATGCCTTTTGTAATGAATTGGTTGCCGGTTTGCAAAGCATCTGTAATAGTTCGCTGATTTACATTATTACCAACAAGAACTTTTAAATTAAAATCTTTATTTTTTAATTCAGGAGTAAGTGTAACAATAAGGTTTGATTCTAATTCCTGTTTCCTGTAGTCATCTAATACCAATCTGCCAAGGCCCGATGCAGCTCTTGAACCAATTTCAGTTACTTCTCTTCTGTCAATTCGGGCAACATTAGTACCAAGCGAATAATCAACACGTATCCATTTTTTAATGGTAAAATCGAAATGTCCTCCAGCAACTATCCTCTCTTCATTTGAATTAATAGTATTATACTGGGCTGACCAGCGGGGATTATCATAACCAGTTACATTTGGTTGTAAAGGCAAACCGTCTGCATCTTCATAAGGAAGATTAAGATCCCAGTTGCGGGCAAGGAATAAAGAACGGGCAAAAGAAGATGCTGTACCACTAACCTGGTTTTCACCAAAGAAACCGCCGTTTTGGTTGGCACGGGTATAGCTGAAGTTTCCACCTACATTAATACCGATGTTTAATTTTGTAGATGCACCTAATGAAAAATTAGCTCTTTCAAGATCTGAATTATATACATAGCCTTTATGATATAAATGTGATGCGGTAACACCTATAGAACTTTTTTCATCTCCACCGCTTACGTTCAATGAATTTTCATAAACAAATCCATCTCTGAAAAGGTCTTTCACATTATTAGGATAAGGCGTGTAATCAATATTTGCTGAGGGAAATAATTCCGGGTAAGCAGCTTTATAAGTCGGCCATGCAGGAATTGAATCCCGGTCACTAAATGCAGGACCCCATGATCCATTTGCATTTGAATATGCTAATTGTGAGCCAGCTCCGTATTCATTTTGATATTCGGGAAGGTTTGCAAGTGTTTCGCGGGAAAAAGAGGATTTAAAATTGATCTCCGTTCCCTTACTACGACGGGCACTGCCTGATTTAGTGGTTATAACAATTACACCATTCGAAGCTCTTGATCCATACAAAGCAGCCGCTGATGATCCTTTTAATACGTTCATGGTTGCAATATCATTTGGATCAAGATTAGCAATGCCACTGCTATAGGCGCCTCCATTTGAAACCTGGCTGGTGGTAGTTACCTGGTCATTACTATAAGGTATACCATCAACAATGATCAGCGGTTCACTGTTTCCAAAGAAAGAGTTGTTACCACGAATTTGAATTCGTGTAGCTGCGCCAGGAGTTCCCTGTGAGCCGCGAATATCAACACCAGCAACTTTGCCCTGCATACTTTTTAAAATATCCGGCTCTGATTTTTGTAAGAGATTTTCAGGATTCACTTTTGCAACCGAATAACCAAGACCGCGGTCATTTCTCCTTATGCCAAGAGCAGTAACCACTACTTCGGCCATAACTCCCTGGCCGGTTAAAGTTGAATTGACCGTTGTTTGACTGCCGATATTTACCTCGTTGGCCTGGTAACCAGTTGAGCTGAAAACTAAAACAGCATTTGCAGGGGCCTGGATACTGAAGTTCCCATTTTCATCGGCTGATACAGCTGTGGAAGTTCCTTTGACCGTTACGGTGGCAAAGGGTATAGGCTTACCATCAGCGCCAGTTACTTTACCGGTAACTGTTCTGCTTTGTCCAAACATTATTAATGCGGACAAAAAGAATAAGGCAGTTAATAAGATTTTTTTCATGCAACTTAATTTTTGTTAAACACTATGGAGGTAGGCATCAATTTGCATGATTTTGCTTCAATAGATCCGCGTTCAATTACCGAAGCATGAATGTTCGTTATTAAAACCTGCCAATCTGTTACCGAATTCTTCAGCAGTTTGTAATTTTTTATGAATGAAGCAGCAATAAGGCAATCGTTGAAGTCAGCATTATAGTATTACCTCCACATGAGTAGTTAATTTTCGTTTGCCTTTCGTAATGGTATTTGTCCATAAGACATTATTTAATATTAGTTAACATAGAGGACAAATAAATTGAGTAGAAATATCGTTTGATAATTTTCATAACTACACATTACGAAGCCGTGCTTTTTATTATTGACCATAACCGTTGCTGCTATGATAAGAGATGTTCAATTAAGGCTTCTGTTTATTCCCTTGCTCGGCTTGCTAATACCTGCTGTGGCTGGAATAATTACGTATGAGAAATATTCTGCAGCGCAGTTAATTATTTCCAATTGCTATTTTATACTTACGTCATTTATAATATGGGGTGGCTGCAATTGGACACATAAGAAAATAAGGCTATTGTTTCGGAAAGCACAGAACCCGTTCTTTAAAATACTGTCTATATCTATTGTATCGGCTTTATATGGCGCTGCATCCGGCGGTGCAATGACGATGATCTGGTTCCGTATTTCAAAAGACAGGTTTACATGGGAAAAGTTTTTTGCTTTCATTGCTTTCACAGTAATGGCGGTGCTGATCTTTACCCTTGTATACGAGATACTTTTTTTAAGTAAAGAAAGAGAGTTGGATACGAAGATCGTTGAGGAACTGGATAGGGAAAGAATGGAAGCAGAACTTGATGTATTGAATAATGAGCTTGATCCGCATTTTATTTTTAATTCGCTCAATACATTGAATCATCTCATTATCACGAACCCTGATACGGCTTATATATTCAACTCGCGACTTGCACAGGTCTATAAATATGTATTGATGAATAAGAACAAGGAGCTTGTTTCTTTATTTAAAGAGCTTGAATTCATCGAAAGTTATTTTTTCCTTTTGCAGGTAAGACATGAAAATAAATTACTGTTTGAGTTGGATGCAAAAGAACCGGAAACACGAAAAATAATGATGCCGCCCTGTGCTTTACAAACAGTTGTTGAAAATGCGATCAAGCATAATGAGTTCAGTGTGGAGAATCCTTTGATGATAAGATTGACATTGAATGGAGAGTATTTGAAAATAATAAATAATAAAAGACCGAAACCTTATCTGGTCGATTCAACCAGTATTGGGTTGAGAAATCTGAGTTCAAGGTATAAGCTTGTTTGTAATAAAAATATCGTTATTGAAAATGAAGAAGCACATTTCCTGGTGAAGCTTCCATTGATCACTAACCTTTAAAACCTTAAGCCATGTTAAACACTATTATTATTGAAGATGAACGGCCCTCGAGAGAAAGTCTTTTGCAAACCCTGGCCCGTATTGATGCAGATGTAAACCTGCTTGCAGCAATTACATCCGTGCAGGAAGGTATCAGCTACCTGGGGCAGCCCCGTAATGCTGATATAATTTTCAGCGATATACAATTGCCGGATGGTTTGGCATTTGAAATATTCCGGAATTGTGTAGTTGAGGCACCGGTGATCTTTGTTACAGCCTACGATGAATTTATGATGAATGCTTTTGAGCACAATGGCATTGACTATTTATTAAAACCGGTTGATGAAAAGGAATTGGACAAATCGTTGAGAAAATATAAAATGCTGCAACACCATTTTGCAGGTAAGTTCAACGATATAAGTAAATTGGTAAATCCATTTTTGCAACCAAAAAGAACAAGGCTGGTTGTGAAAAAAGGGATCGAAAGCATTGCGTTGCCTTATGATGACATTGTTTTATTTTTTACGGAGAACAAAGTGGTTTATGTAATTGACAAGGGAGGTAAAAAATATTTATGTGATAAAAACCTTTGCGACCTGGAAATGGAGTTGGATAAGAACAAGTTTTTCCGGGCAAACAGGCAATACATCGTAAATATTAATTATATCAAGAGTTTTAAACCATACGAAAAAGTAAAGCTGCAGATCGATCTTGCCACCTCAGATATTAATCATGCCATCATTGTAAGCCAGGAAACAGCGCCAATGTTTCGTAAATGGGTGTATGAAGCTTGATAGGATTTTGCATTTACTTTCACTTAATTTACATTCGTAAGAAAGTAAATGTATAATGATAAGAGTGACAACCAAAGATGATGCAGCAGGCATGCTGGAGATATATGCTCCATTTATTTTGAACTCCGGTATTACACAGGAAACAGAAGTTTCATCTGTTGAAGATTTTCAACAAAGAATTATTTCAAACCTGGAAGAAAGACCATGGCTTGTTTGCGAAATAAATAATGAGATCGCCGGTTATGCTTATGCAGGAAAACACCGTGACCGAAAAGGATATCAATGGTGCACGGAGCCATCAGTTTATATTTCAGAAAAATATTTTGGTTTCGGAATTGCAAATGCATTGTACACCGCATTGTTTGATATTTTAAAGATCCAGGGTTATGTAAATGCTTATGCTGTTATTACCTTGCCGAATGACAGGAGTATTGCATTTCATAAAAAATTCGGATTCGATTATTTAACCACATATAAAAAGATCGGTTATAAACTCGGGCAATGGCATGATGTGGGTTGGATGCAGTATGAAGTAAATCCTCATAAAGAAGATCCTGCAGATCCGATTAAGTTTCCTCAAATTGATAAATCTGTTATTGATCCAATTCTTACAAAATCTTCTTCATTTTATTAAAGAAATAGAAATCTTCAGTAAGGGGTTTTTAGTGCAATTATTTTAATAGGTCTTTGTGATATGATAAATGGCCATTTATTTTTCCTAACTTTAAGAAGCATGTTATGAAAAGTAGTCTTCTTATACCGCTCTTGGCAATTTTGCTTTTCAGTTGCCATACGATGAAAAAATTAAACGACGGTATTTATATACAACAACGCACTTCTGTAAATAAAGACTATCCACAGCTTGATTCGATTTTAATTGTTGCAAATGGAAATTCTGCTATAAAAAGAATTATGGAAGATGTGATGCCCATCTTTACAGACGATCTAAAAAAAAGAGGGGTCAATACGACCTCTGTTTTTGTCTCTTATAATGATAAAAGAATAAACGAATCAGAATTC
>JBIOVR010000069.1:0-10353 GCA_044867875.1 Chitinophagaceae bacterium | reverse complement strand
AATGGATACGCCGTAGTAAGTTTTACAGGGAATATTTTTTTGATCTCTTTGTACTGATGAATAAATGCAGTCGTAATCTCCGGTAATGCACTTTCTCTTCCTTTATTGATCAGCAACTGAATAAATGTATTCGTTAACAGGCCAATATTATTTTGTGCAACAGCTTTTACAATTTTCCCTTTTGCATCAGATTTGATCACCGGGCTGCGAAGCATAGTTATAAAATCACGATTGCCTTTGCAAAGCGATTGCAACCATTCCATATCCCCAAACACTTTTTCCAACTCGCCTCTTTCAGTTGCAAGCCCGATCAGTGATTTTGCATATCGCGTAGCTAATCTTACGTTGGACATCTTAATTTGATAATTAACCAATATACTAACGTGCTAATTTGGCACACCGGCATATCAGTACATTTTCTAATTCAATTTTACTTCGTTAACAAGACCTTTAATATGAGCTTCCTGGTCTGCTTTATTTCCTAATTCTCTTCTTAATATTTTTTCAGAAACTTCGATCACCATTTTACCAACCTGGTTCTTTACATCAGTGATAGCCGCCATCTTTTGTGCTTCAATAGCAGCCATTGCTTCCGATACTATTTTCGATGCTTCTGTTTTTGCAGCTTCTTTTGAATCATTGATAATCTTTTCTTTTGTCTCTCTTGCTTCTTTTAAGATCTGTGCTCTTTCTTCACGAGCTTGTGCAAGCAATGCCTCATGTTCACTTTTCATTTGCGCCATTTCTGCTTTTACTCTTTCAGCAGTGGATAAGGCATCAGCAATACCTTGTTCACGTTGTTTCAATCCACTGGTGATCGCAGGCCATGCATATTTTTTCAAAATGAAAAACACAATAAGGAATGCAAGCAGCGTCCATATTATTAATCCAAACGAGGGGGTGAGTAAATCCATAATAAAACCAATTTGTGGTTTATAGTTTTTAGTTTATAGTTCTGCATGTTGTCAATGTTGAATAGACTTGATGCAGTACAAGAGTGCGACGCAACAAAAGTTCGATCAAGGAACTTAAGCTGGTAACATAAAAATCAATTTCTAAGAACTTAAAAATAACTGCATCCTCCGCCCTGTGCTTTGGATGCAGTTGTTGTTCATTAAAGAACCATAGCAAGGAAACCAACGATAACTGCGAACAGCGCAACCCCTTCTACCAATGCGGCAGTAAGGATCATGTTGCTGCGGATATCATTGATCGCTTCCGGCTGACGGGCAATAGCTTCTACAGCTCCTTTACCGATCTGTCCTACGCCGATACCAGCTCCCATAGCTGCAAGACCTGCACCTATTGCACCACCTGCATTTGCTACGCTTCCAATAGTTTCTAACAGAAAGAAATCCATGATTGAACTTTTATTGATTAAAAAATAAAACTCTCTTAATGGGCTGCATGTGCATCATCATGATGAACCTCTTCGAATGCCTGGCCAACAAATACTGCTGTAAGCATGGCAAAGACATAAGCTTGGATGAATGCAACCAAAATTTCAATGAAATATATAAATATCGTGAACGGTATAGAGAACAATGATGTTCCCCAACCGGCATATTTATTTAATCCTGCAAAAATAAAAATCAGTGATATAAGACATATAATAATAATATGTCCCGCTACCATGTTGGCAAAAAGTCGTATGATCAATGCCATAGGCTTGATGAATACGCTCAGAAATTCTACCGGAACAAGAATGAGTTTTACACCCATCGGCATACCTGGTGGATTGAATATATGTCCCCAGTAATGTTTTTTAGAACTGACAAGTATAACAATAAAGGAGATAAGTCCAAGAATAAGTGTGAAAGCAATATTACCGGTTACGTTTGCAGAGCCCGGTACTAATCCAATCAGATTGTTGATCAGAATAAAAAAGAAAACAGTGAGAATGTAAGGAAGATATTTTTCCCATTTATTGCCAAGGTTTGGCTTTGCTACTTCGTCACGGACAAAAGTAACTACAGGCTCAAGAAGGTTTTGCATTCCAGTAGGAGCAGTCTTAACGCCATGGCCTTTTTGATATCTTTTAGCGATCGTCATCATGATCCAAACTAGTAAAGCAAGAGCCAGGATCATTTGCACCACATTGCGGGTTAAAGAGATATCGTAAAATTTTACTGATCTATCCCAGTCACCATTCGCATCAACCGGAATAATTTTTCCTGCAGATAATTTTTCTTTTTTAACGTCGATTCCTTTTTGTCCCAACTCGTGCAGATAATGTTCTTCCAGAATTCTGTATCCTTTATATGCCTTATGACCATGCTCAAACTTTGAAGACATAAAAACATCAAGCCCTCTTTGTGGAGAATAAAGAATAACTGGTAACGGAATACCTATGACTGTTTTACTGCCATCAGCATGATCAATATCGAGGAAATGAAAATCATGACCGTCAAGGATATGACCAAAAATCACTTCTTGTGCATTAAAACCTTTCTTCTTTTCACCCCCATTTTCCTCATGCCCACCTTGTGCAAAAGAAGGCAGAGAAATGAAGATTGAAAATATGCTGAAAGCCGCTACAGTAAAGGATTTCATTAGTCTTGAAGTCATACCCATCCCGAAATTTGGCGCAAAGATAAGGGGGCAGGGGTAAAAAACCACGAAATTGAAGAGGCCTGAATAAAAAAATAAAGGAACGATTTACATACTATTAAAGAGTAATCCTTGACCCTTCAATAGCTATGTTAAAACCTCTGCTTTTCACTTCTTTATACTCTTTTGATGACTTATCAATTAGCGGATTAGTATGGTTAAAATGTATGAACCATATCTTTTGTTTTTCTGCTGAAGTTAAGTCCTTAAAAAGCTCCATTGATTCCTGTACAAATGGATGGGGTACCTCACTCATATTTCGCCCCGGAAGCTCACTATCTTTATAAAATGTACCATCAATAAAAAGGTAATCATGACTTTTAGCCAGTTGCCTAATATCTCTATCCCATTTTTGCCATTTATCAATGTCTGGAATAAACAAAACAGCTTTATTTTCTGTTTTTATTGAATAACCAACTGTTTCCGAAAATTCATCACGATGAGGAACAAGAATTGGAGTGATAGAAATTTTATCAGTCAGTTTTATTGAGCTGTCGGCTTTTAAATTCTGCAGCTTGATATTGTTCAAATTTATAAGCTGGCTCCATGGTCCATTGTTCTTTAAATAACCATGCATTCGAGACATAACATACACAGGAATTTCTTTTGCACTCAATGCTTCTCTTCCTAAATACATCAACCCTGTGTAGTGACCGATATGTGCATGCGTAAGAAATATGCCAGATAGATTTCCTTTTTGCAACTTATCAGCATCATATAATTGTTCAGTAAGGTCAGGTGTGGCATCAAATATCCATTTCTGATTTGTTGACGGATCAAAAAGAGCAAGACAGGAAACTTTTTGTTTGCCGATCTTTTTATCCCAATACTTTTTACAACATTCCTTATCACAACCAATTTGCGGATAGCCGGCATCCTGCGTTGTTCCAAGAATAACTATAAAAGGATCCTTCGGGGGAAGTTGAAATGAAGTGAAAAGAAAAAATATTACTAATAGCCGGAAGATCATCAGTGACAAGTTACAAATTATGCCACTGACTTATGTTTTTCAAATTGCAGCTGATATAATTTTTGATAGTAGCCTTCTCTTGAGATCAATTCCTCGTGAGTGCCGATCTCTTTTACCTCACCTTTATCCAAAACAATTATTTTACTTGCTTTGCGAATGGTAGAAAGCCGGTGTGCAATAACAATTGAAGTTCTTCCAGCGATCAGTTTATCGATCGCATTTTGTATCATCATCTCACTTTCTGTGTCAACAGATGAAGTGGCCTCATCCAAAATAAGTATTGAAGGGTTATAAAGTAACGCCCTGATAAAAGAAAGTAACTGCCGCTGACCTAAAGAAAGTGTGGCGCCCCGTTCCATTACATTAAAATCATAATTGCCCGGCAGCATCATGATGAAATCATGCATACCAATAAGTTTTGCTGCCTCAATTACTTTTTCTCTTGCTATATCCGGGTTACGTAATGTAATGTTGTCAATGATAGAACCCGAGAAAAGAAAAACATCCTGCAAAACAACACCCACACTTTTTCGAAGTATATCAATATCATACTTCTCTATGTTCACATCATCAATTTTTATTTCTCCTCTTTGGATATGATAAAGACGATTAAGTAAACTGATGATCGTTGTTTTGCCACTGCCGGTATGACCAACGATCGCAACTGTTTCGCCAGGACTAACATTGAAAGAAACATTATTTAAAACCGGCTTTTCAGGATTGTAACCGAATACAACGTTTTCAAACCCGATCCTTCCTTTTATATGCGAAGGCTTATATGCATCGACAGATGACGGTTGCAAATGATCATCATTATCCAGCACTTTAAAAACTCTTTCACTCGCTACCATTCCCATTTGCAATACATTGAATTTATCCGCTATGACTCTTAATGGTCGAAAGATCAAATTCAAACAAAGAATAAATGCCATTAATGTTCCTTGTTGACTTACCTGGAGTTGAAGTGCTTCTTTGGATGTCCACCAAACCAATAAACCAATAGCGGTTGCTAAAACGATCTCGACGATCGGAAAGAAAATGGAATACGCCCAGATCGCATGAATATTTGCATTGCGATGTTCCTTATTAATGTTTTTAAACTTTTCCATTTCTCTGTCCTCTGCTGCAAATGCCTGTACCACCGACATACCGGTAATATGTTCCTGTACAAAAGCATTTAGATGAGCCACAGCATTTCTTACACGATGAAAAGATTTGTTTACACTTTCTTTAAAATAATAAGTTGCAATAAGCAAGATGGGAAATGGCACTAATGCAATTAGTGTTAGTAGCGGATCGGCCCAGAACATATAGCTTAACACACAAATAATAGAAAGCAAGTCTGCGAAGATTGGAATGAATCCATCTGCAAATACATCATTGATCCTTTCAATATCATCAACGGTTCTTGTCGTTAATGTTCCTATCGGTGTTTTATCAAATTGTGAAAGATTCAATGAAAGAACTTTTTTATAAACTTTTACCCGAAGATCTTTTACAACGTTCTGCCCTAACCATGCAGTGATATATGAAAAATAAAACCGTAATCCAGTTTCGAGTAAAAGGAATCCAATTTGAAGGATCGTGATTATCAGCACCCATTTCCATAATCCCCCGGAAATATACCTGTCGACAGTAATTTGAATAAGTATGGGACGAACAGGGGTAAAAACTGCGAGAATGATGGCCAGTGCTATTGACCAATAAAATCTTTTTTTATAAGGTGCTGCAAATCGCAATACTCTTTTCAAAAGATCGAAGTCGAAAAATTTTTTATTGATAACGTTCGCCATTTTCTAAACAACAAATGTAAAAAGAAGAAAAGGAATGCAATTACCGGTTATCAGGAACTTAATTAATCATTAACGGTTGCCGGTACCAGAGAATTGAACACTAGTGCTATTCGCAAGGTCAGGTTCTGTTTCTCCCATTGCAATTTTGTAAGCTTTGATAAAAATTGCACCCAGGTTTTTATATGGAGGTATATAATCATCAAATTCGGGCACATTGGCTGCTTTCCTGAATTCTTTCCAGAAAGGTATCCAATCAATATTATTCCCATTTCTCACTTTCTCTGTCAATATTTTGAAAAATGGTTGATTGATGACCGTTCTCCCGATCTGTTTGGAAGCAATAATATGTGCATCCGGAGCTTTTGCCAGTACATCATGAATAAGATGATAACCGCCACAGGAACCCAGGAATACAATCTTTGATGAGGTTGCCATTTGTGCAATAGTATATGGCGCCGTATAACTGTGACCCCTGTGAATTGTAACTGTTGGATGAATGTTATTTCTTTTAAGGAAACTGCATAATTCTCTTTGTGCTTTTTCATCTTCACCATTTTCCTGTGGCAATGCCCTGTTAGCATAAATAGAAATAGGTTTTCCTTTTAGAGAATGAAAGCTCACCCATTTATCATTACTATTCATTTTCCAATTGGCATTTCTATATGTATTCACGAATTCATTAAAAATACCCATGTCCGATTTTTCTCCATAAAAAAACACCTGCATAACAACACGGCTACTATCATTCGCCAGAGTTGAATAAGGAACACTGTATACTGGTGGCACTCCTAATTCTTTTGTTAAGTCAATGTTCTTTGTGGAATCAGCAGAAAGAAAAAGTTCTTGTAAGAGATTATACATTACTGTACCTCTTTTATTGTTACGGGAAACATTACGGTTATAATTCCAAATTACATTGCGTAACATTTCATCTGCAAGCGGCTTATTCGTTTCCACAATACTTGCATACGAATCGGCAACATCCACTCCATCCTCAAGACCTGATGATCTTTCCAAATTACCAACAAAAGCTCTCATCAGATCACTGGCATTTTCCTGGTCGGGAAAAGAAGAAAGAAAAGTGCTAAGTGTGTTATACCCCGCAGCCATTTTTAAAAACTTACGATAACGATCAAACATTACCAGCTTTAATACCGAATCTCCACGATTACCCGCCCTGCTCATCATTAATGGAAAAACTCCTTTAACAAAACTGGAAGTATAAATAATGCCATCACTAAGAACAGCAAGGTAATACAGTTCCTGCGCATTCAATGATTGGATTATCCTGAAACGTATTGGTGCTTCCTCTTCATGCAAGGCGTTTATTGTATTGACAAAAACCTGCTGTGCCTTTTTCTCCATCATATCATTAAGTGATTCAAGCTCGAATGCAGTGTCTTTATTCAATAATCTATTCGTATAATCGAGATGCGTTTTTACCAATAACTTATAATATTGAATAGAATCCCTTCTCACTGCATCAATTTCGGATATCGTCATTTTACCACTTACAATATTATCAAGAAATGGAAAATACAATTGGCCACTGCCTCCGCTTGATGTCATCTTTACTATTGCCTGCACAAACGGATCCTTAACTTTCCTGATACGAGTGCCGAGTATATTATCGGCAGCGGCATAATCATATAATTGTTTTGGATAAAGATGCCCGGCTGCTATAATTAAGCTATCAGTAAAAGGAAGATCAGGAAATTGACGAAGCGCATTAAGCAACGTAGCAAAAGTTTGCTCCGGGTGTAATTCACAATATTTTCTTATTAAAATATTCTTTGATGTTTTATATCCACTATTTTTTTCAAACGCAGTGCAATCGAGCAATGGCCGTGCAACATCATATGGAAGCTGATCGATATAATTTTCGATGCTTACTTTTTTAATATCCAGCTCCATGCATTTTTCATAACTCACGAGTATCTCTGGCAGATATGTTGGGATAAACTTCTTAACCCGCCAATTTGCATTCAGGTCACGTATCAATCTTTCAACTCCACGTATATAAAGAACTTTTACTTGTCCACCCATTACAGTGTCTTTCTCGATCTTTCTTTGCAGTTCATTTACTTTATTGATCAACGCATTGGTTACTTGAAAATTTACATCTTCATTAAAAGATGGTGAGAAAAGTTTATCCTCTTTGCCATCTGAAAGCAAAGCTTTCTTTTGCTCAACATCTACATAATCGTGAAATAATTCCCGGCTGCGTTCTGGCTTCAGCGTTGGGTCTCTTGGGTTCTGCGCAAAAGATGTAATGGAAGCAAAGAAGAAAAAAAACAGAAAGTATGTATATTGTCGAATTGCTATCATAAGGATGGTCTTACAAAAATAAAACATTCAATTTTAATAGTGCGAACGAGGATACAGACAGGATTTACGGTATTTAAGCGGCCAATCACATGTTAAAATTATTCATTAATCTCTGAATACCCGACGCTTTATTAATTTTTCATTAAGTCTGTGTTATGACAGACCGGATTTGCAGGTAAAAAAGCATTTTCAGTTAGGTTTGCGAAAATTAACCTAGGAACATGGATATAAGAGCCCGGAAAGTTTTGATTGCTGATGATGAGCCGGATATTCTTGAAATTCTCAAGTATAACCTGCTTAAAGAGGGCTACCAGGTTGTAACAGCAAAAGATGGCGATGATGCGATCGAAAAAGCCAAGATGTTTAACCCCGACCTGATCGTTTTGGATATAATGATGCCAAAGAAAAATGGGGTGGAAGTTTGTGAGATCCTTCGTCTTCTTCCCGCATTTAAAAGCACACTCATACTTTTTCTTACGGCCTTAAGTGATGAAAACACACAAATAAGAGGCTTGGAAACCGGCGCTGATGATTATATCAATAAACCGATCAGTCCAAAAGTTTTCCTGAGCAAAGTAAGTTCGCTTTTCCGCCGTTTGAATAAAAGCGAAGGAAAAGTTATCGCTGTTAATGGACTCATCATCGACCCTGAAAAATTCATTGTTCAGTATAATTCGAAAGATATTTCTCTTGCAAAAAAAGAATTCGAATTACTCTACCTGCTGGCATCAAAACCCGGAAGAGTGTTTGTAAGAAATGAAATACTGAGCCAGGTATGGGGCGCCGAAGTAATAGTTGGCGATCGCACCATTGATGTTCATATCAGAAAGATCCGCCAGAAACTCGGTGTAGATTGTATCACTACTGTAAAAGGTGTGGGATATAAATTTGAATTATAAACCCCTCCCCCTAAAGGGAACTTGGATTGAATTGTCTTTATCTTGTGCCGGGACTTAACGTTGCCTTGTACTTTTGTATATGCTTTCTACCAAAAACATTTCTCCTCGTCAACTTTCTTTTCTAACAGCAATTATATTATCTGTACCTGTTGGTTTTTTAGTTTGGGTAATTGAAAAAGATTGGCGCTGGGGCTTAGGTTCATTCATTGTTATTCTTATAGGTAGTTTTTATCTTATTTCATTTATGCTGGAACGTTTTATTTATCGAAAAATAAAACTCATTTATAAACAGATCTACCAGACAAAAGCAACAAAAAAAGAAGAGACTTATTATAAATACATACTACCGCAAAAAAGTATTGATGAAGTAAGAGAAGATGTAGAGAAATGGGCCGAAGAAAATAAACAGGAGATGGAAGTGTTGAAACAGAATGAGCAGTTTCGCCGCGAATTTTTACAAAATCTGTCTCATGAATTTAAAACACCAGTATTTGCCATCCAGGGTTATGTGGAAAGCCTGCTCAGCGGTGGCATGCATAATCCCGAGATAAATAAAAGGTTTTTAGAAAAAACTGAAAAGAATGTAGAACGACTTACCAACCTGATCCAGGACCTTGATGAAATTTCAAAATTGGAAAGAGGCGAGTTAGTGCTAACCAAAACAAATTTCATCATCCAGGATTTTGTAAAAGAAGTTTTTGAAAGTCTTTCGATAAAAGCCGAAAACCAGCAAATTAGTTTTAGTATAAAAAAAGGTTGTGAATCGCCATTACCTGTTTTCGCTGACAAAGAAAAAATAAGACAGGTACTTAGTAACCTGCTTGAAAATTCAATTAAATATGGCAAGCACGGCGGTCATATTGTTGCCAGTATGTATAAAGTGGATGAAAAGCTTATATTGATCGAATTAAGTGATGATGGCATCGGCATCCCGGAAAAAAATCTACAACGAATTTTTGAACGCTTTTACAGGACTGAAGGGGGACGTAGCCGTGATATAACCGGCAGTGGTTTAGGTCTTGCCATTTGCAAACACATTATCGAAGCTCATGGACAAACTATTCATGTAAGAAGTACGGAAGGCGTAGGAACCACTATCGGGTTTACGCTGGAAACGAAAAAAGACTAGGGTAAAGTTTAATAATAGGTTGGTAACCCTTTTTCCAGAGCGTCAAGAAAATCTACTGCTTCATTATTCATTTTTGTACTCATCAATTTTCCATTGAGTAAAAAAGCAAAATGATTGCAGGAGTCATTCTTCATTTTAAAATCCACTTCCTGTATCTTTTCCCCTTTATGATAAAAAAACATTTTTCCATCAAAGCCACATTTGAATTGTTCTGTTTCTTTTGAATCAATAAACTCTATCAACCTGTTCATTGCATTTGATTCTGTTGTCTGTACCGTTTTGGTAACAACACCGGCTTGCTCATCCTTGAAATGGATCACTAAACTATCTGAAGATGAAAAGCTTTGTTTTATGGCCGATTGTTGGCAACTGCAGAAAGAAATTAACAGGATAAAGAATAAAAAGTTTCGCATACCCTAAATGTAATAAAATCTCAGTGGTAACTTTTATAAAAAGTTTGATGAAGAGATTAGACAACAAAAATCCAGCTTAAGCGGGGTTATAGATATTTAAAAGAATTCTTACTATAAAATAATTGCTTCATTAAAAGATGGCATTAGCTTACCTGCCTCCTTCAAAAACAAATACCAGGAAACTGCAATGATCAATGATGACGTTTGCGAT
>JBIOVR010000068.1:0-6054 GCA_044867875.1 Chitinophagaceae bacterium | reverse complement strand
CAAATTGTTAATGGAGCTCCTCGTAAGTCAAGCAAAAGACAGATACTTGTCTTTATGAAAGAGAAAAACTGATAGCATTTTTTATGGAAATATATTTTTCGGGTATCAGTTTGTAAAGGCTGTTTATGAAAGGAATTATTTTTATTTCTCTTCTTTTTTTATTACCTATTACCGTTCTAAATTGCCGTTGATGTTATCTCAACTTATAAAGGAAAGTGGCAGCCGGCAAACCAATGTGGACGAAATGTAAAAAGTTATAAAGAGCAGCCTATCACATTTATTATTCCTGCTCAATAGCCAGCCCAGGACTTATTTTGTTTTAATTGAGATTCGATTTTTATAAGCCATTCTTCCTGTTTTGCTTTATTGCGGCTATAATCACTTTCATCATCATACTGTTGCTGAAACTTTTCTTTTCCTTCAACAACAGATTTATAAATGGCAGTAAGATCCTTTTGAAATGTAGTTTTATTGTATTGATACTCGCTAACGGATCTATACAATTGCCGGGCAAAAAGTTCGGCAATATCAAAATGTCCTTGTTCATGTTTTAATATCCAGTCATTCTTTACCAAGCCCCAGGATTTATTTTTTTCAAACCAGCAATCGATCTTGTACGATATTTTTCCATTGGCAAAATTGTATGAGAAACCGAGATGAGTGGTGGTCATTGCGGCTGTACTTCCCATTTTCAATGGTGCTGCTTTAAAATCATCCCATGTCAACTTCCTGTTTTCATTCCATTTTATAAGATCTTCTTCCTTCTGTGAAAGGAGAAGAAGCGGGAAAATGAAAGCTGTCACAAAAAATGTTCTGTTCATAGCTATATAATAACAGCAAGTTGGTGAATAAATTTTAAAGAGAATCTTAAAATTAAAAGCCCCGGCTCTGAGGTCGGGGCTTTGGCAAGCAACAATTGAGCTTTGTTATATTTTCGGAGCAGCGTTAATTACTTCTTCAGAAATCTCGGCTGCATATCTTTCAAAATTCTTTACAAACAATCCGCCAAGGCATTTTGCTTTTTCATCATAGGCATTTGCATCGGCCCATGTATTTCTTGGATTTAAAACTTTAGCAGGAACATTCGGACAGCTAGCAGGCATTGACACGCCAAACACTTCATGTTTTTCGTAATTCACATTATCGAGTTTGCCTTCCAACACAGCAGTTATCATTGCACGGGTATGAGATAATTTGATTCTTTTACCAACGCCAAAAGACCCACCGGTCCACCCAGTATTGATCAGCCAAACATTCACTTTATGCTCTTGCATTTTTTTGCCAAGCATCATTGCATATTTTCCGGGATGTAATGGAAGGAACGGAGCTCCAAAGCATGCACTGAAAGTTGGCTTTGGCTCAGTAACTCCAGTTTCAGTGCCGGCTACTTTAGCTGTGTAACCACTAATAAACTGATACATCGCCTGGCCCGGAGTAAGTTTTGATATTGGCGGCAGCACACCAAATGCATCGCAGGTTAAAAAGAAAATATTTTTTGGTAATCCACCTACTGAAGGTTCTTGTGCATTGCTAATAAAATGAATAGGATAGGAAACCCTTGTATTTTCTGTAACTGATCCATCTTCAAAATTTATTTTATTAGTGCCCGGAAAAAACTTTGTGTTTTCAACTAATGCACCATGTCGTATTGCCTGGAAAATCTCGGGTTCTTTTTCTTCGGTTAGGTGAATGCATTTTGCATAACAACCACCTTCAAAGTTGAAAATATCGTCAGACGTCCATGCATGTTCATCATCACCGATCAGCATGCGATTTGGATCTGCGCTTAAAGTTGTTTTGCCAGTACCACTTAATCCAAAGAAAATAGCGGTGTCGCCATTTTCTCCCATGTTCGCACTGCAATGCATGCTCAGTACATTTTTTTCTTGTGGTAAAATATAATTCAGGATCGTGAAGATTCCTTTTTTCATTTCACCAGTATAGCCAGAGCCTGCGATCAGGATCATTTTATGTTTAAAGGAAACAAGAGAAACGTTATGTTGTCTTATTCCACATTCTTCAGCATCAAGTTTTAATTCGGGACATGATATTATGTGCCACTCAGGTTTAAAGTTTTCAAGTTCTTCCTCAGTCGGTCTTAAAAACATATTGTATGCAAAAAGATTGCTCCATGGTTTTTCATTTACTACCCGGATATTGAGGCGATAACGGGGATCGGCACAAGCATAACAATCACGTACCCATAACTCCGGAAGTTTTTCCAGGTGATCGATCATTTTTTTATAAATGATGTGATAATATTTTTCATCAACTGGTATATTAAATTCATTCCATTGCACTGTGTTTTCAGTAACCTCATCCTTTACTATAAACTTATCTTTTGGGCTACGGCCGGTAAACTCACCTGTTTGTATTACCAGCGCACCAGTATCAGATAAAACGCCTTCCCCAAGTCGGAGTGTATCAAGAATTAAGTCGCCGGGACAGGTTTGATAATGAACGTTTTCGGAAAATTTTAAAACAGATTTCATAAGGTTTTTAGTAGGAAAAGAAATTGTCGGAACTGACATAGCAAGCTTTTTATTTTACGTTGACGGCAAAGGTAGGGCACAAACCCTATTCAAAACAAACAAGTGTTCGTAACACTCATTATAACGTCATGACCTAAAAATAGTCTACTGCTAAAAGTCATTGATTAATAGTACTATTGCAAAAGCAGTGATTGAAATTTTTTTCCTGAAGTTTTATCAACTTCTGGGGAAAACGACGGGTTATTGACAAAGCCTCGGGGCTTATCTTTAAAAAATAATTTTTATAATGAAATACCTTCCACTGAACTCTGGGATCTTTATTCAAAACAGGCAACGATTTATAAAAGAAATGGCGCCAAACTCGATCGCGATTTTTAACAGTAATGATGAGTTGCCAATGAACGCCGATGCGCTTCATAAGTTCAAACAAAACTCCGATCTGTTTTGGCTAACCGGTGTGACTCAGGAAGACAGTATGCTGATCCTTTTTCCGGATAACCCTGAAAAAAAATTCCGCGAAGTTCTTGTGTTGGTTCGCCCCAACGAATTAAAAGAAAAATGGGATGGTAAAAGATTACGTAAAGACGAAGCGACTGCTGCTTCAGGTATTGAAAATATTGTCTGGCTGGATAGCATCGAACCTTTATTACAAAAATGGATCCACTGGAGTGATACTATTTATTTGAATACAAATGAACATGATCGCAAAGCCAATTGGGTACCTGTGAGGGATTATCGGTATGCTGAGGAAATGAAAAGAAAATATCCTTTGCATAATTATAAACGCAGTGCACAAATTTTAAAAAGACTTCGTGCAATAAAAACTCCATTGGAAATTGAAGTGTTGCAGAAAGCAATTGATATAACTGATAATACTTTCCGCCGCTTACTTCAATTTATAAAACCTGGTGTATGGGAATATGAAATAGAAGCCGAAATATTTCATTCTTTTTTGATGCAAAGAGCAACTGGTGCAGCTTACGGAAGTATCCTTGCCAGCGGCGACAGGGCAAGAACATTGCATTATGTTTCCAATAACCAGGAATGCAAGAACGGGGAAATGATATTAATGGATTTTGGCGCTGAATATGGTGGATATAACGCAGATCTCACAAGAACGATCCCGGTGAATGGAAAATTTACTGCAAGACAGAAAAAAATTTACAACACTTGTCTTGATCTTCATAATCGTTGTAAAGAATTGCTGAAACCCGGCATTTCAATTATGGAGTATCATGAGAAAGCAGGAGATGTTGCTACCGAATTATTTTTGAAAGCAGGCCTGTTGAAAAAAACGGATGTAAAAAATGAAGATCCTGACAATAGGGCTTACAGGAAATATCTTTATCATGGTATTTCACATCATCTTGGTGTTGATGTTCATGATCTTGGTACAATGACAGAACCAATAAAACCGGGAATGGTCTTTACAGTTGAACCCGGTATTTATATTGAGCAAGAAGTAATGGGTATCCGGATTGAAAACAATGTTTGGATTACAAAGAATGGTAATAAAGACCTGATGAAAAATATTCCTATTACTGTTGAGGAAATAGAGTCATTGATGAAAAGATAGTCCACAGACCATGGACAACAGTCAACAGAAAAAATGAAATCTAAGACATGAAGCAAATCCCGAACCTCTTTACTTTAATTAATCTTTTTCTTGGTGCTACTGCCATCATTTGTATTTTACAACCAGGGCAAGCAATCGCATTTATAAATAGTGAAGGCTATACAATGGTTGACCTGCCTGAAAAGATCACATGGGGGGCGATTCTAATTTTTTGTGCGGCAATTGTTGATTTTCTTGATGGCTTCATTGCTCGGCTATTCAAAGCAACTTCGCCAATGGGAAAGCAATTGGATTCTTTAAGCGATGTAGTAAGTTTTGGTGTAGCCCCTGCTTTGATCATTTATCAATTATTAAGGATTAGCTATGCACAGGAAGAAAACGGCCTTGATGTTTCTATTGCTTTTCTTTTACCGGCTTTAATATTTGCATGCGCAGCAGCATGGCGCCTGGCAAAATTTAATTTAGATGAATCCCAACAATATTCTTTTAAAGGATTACCTACACCAGCAGCCGGACTTTTTGTTGCAGCATTGCCCCTAATTCTTCATTATCCGTCAGCGACAATTAATGTTACCGATTACATAATTAATAAATGGGTACTTTATTTAATAATTTTCCTCCTTTCATTTTTAATGGTAAGCAATTTACCCTTAATGAGTTTTAAGTTTAAAGACTACGGTCTTAAAAATAATTTGCCCAAATACTTATTAATAATAATCGGAATTCTTGCTGCTATTTTTTTACAATGGATGGCTGTTCCGATATTACTCGTGGCTTATGTTATTGTATCTTTGGCCCTTAAAAATAAATCCGCATGACATATACGGTTCAGATAAAAGTGATGCCTTTAAAAGAATTACTTGATCCGCAAGGCAAGGCTGTAATGGGAGGTCTTCAGAATCTTGGTCTTAATGGCGTAGAAGATGTGAGAGTTGGAAAGAATATTACACTTCAGTTAAATGCTTCATCACCAGAACAAGCGAAGCAACTTGCCGAAGAAGCAAGCAAGAAGTTATTGGCAAATCCTGTAATGGAATATTTTGAGGTGTCAGTAAATTAGAATATTGGCACATTAGCATATCATGCTCTATATCGTTCCTACTCCGATCGGAAATTTAAAAGATATTACTCTCAGGGCATTGGATGTTTTGAAAGAGGTTGATCTTATTCTTGCAGAAGACACACGAACATCTTCTCATTTATTAAATCATTACCAGATTACAAAACCAATTTCACCTTTTCACCAGCATAATGAGCATAAGGTGTTACAACATTTGATTGATCAGTTAGCATCAGGGAAAAAAATGGCTTTAGTAACTGATGCTGGCACGCCTGGTATCTCTGATCCTGCATTTTTATTAATAAGAGAATGCATAAAAAATGATATCAAGGTAGAATGTTTGCCTGGCGCTACTGCATTTGTGCCAGCTTTGGTCAATAGCGGCATTCCAACTAACCGATTTGTGTTCGAAGGTTTTATTCCATTGAAAAAAGGAAGGCAGACTCTTTTAAAATCATTGGTTGAAGAAGAAAGAACAATGATCTTTTATGAATCACCAATGCGGCTTGTAAAAACGCTGGAAGAATTTATTCAATTTTTTGGCGAAGACAGGCAATGCTGTGTTAGTCGTGAGCTTACCAAAATGTTTGAGGAGAATAAAAGGGGAACGTTAAAAGATGTATGTGATCATTTCAAGAAAAAAAATGTAAAAGGGGAAATTGTCATCATCCTTCAGGGAAAAAATTAATTCATCACTGTAGTAAATACAAGTAGAAAAATTCCTGCGTAAAAATTAATTTATTGTTACCACTAAAGTGGTATTGGTTGGTATTAAAGTCTATCTGTATATTCGTTATCCATCATCTGGTATCTTTTCCAAAAACCATAAAGGCAACGATAGTAGTGCAAATAATAAATTAATTTTTATAAGCACTGCTAATGATAAAAGAGGCGCTTTCATTTCTAGAAAAAGAGTTAAAGAATTA
>JBIOVR010000067.1:0-4208 GCA_044867875.1 Chitinophagaceae bacterium | reverse complement strand
CAATTGATTCATTTATATTATCTAAGCTTTCCTGAAGATGGAATTGACTCAACTGCTATCTTCAATGATTCGGGCCATAAGTATTTTGAAACGAGATTCGAATCAACCTGTGTCCATTCTTCCTTTTTATATGTCGTAAGTTTTATTGGCATAAGATCATTATACCATTTTAATCTAAATTGTTTGGAAGCATAATCTACAAAAGAAAAATCAATTTGAACACGATTCGCAACATACTTGGTTTGTCTCTCAATCTGGCTACGAACTTTTTCCGGGTCGGACCAGTCTTTAATATTGGCATTTTGTGTTGCTGATTGCGCTTCGGTTTGAATCAAAGCCAACAACTTGTCCATATTGATTATTTGAATATTCTTTACATTGAAAAAAGCGTTAACCCAGTTTACTACTGAATCATGTGGAGTATTAGGATTAAAATCCAAATGAACTGGAAGCGTTAAGGGAGATATTTTCTTTTCACTAATTTTTTCAACAGGCGTGTTTGACTGTTTAGTACTTGAGCAAGAAACTTGAAGAAATAAGAATGGAATCCATAATTTATTCTTCATAAATAAAAGCTTTAGCTTTTAATAATATGAATGGCTAACTAAAGAGATATTCTACGTCTTCTCTTGTCAGCGATTTCACGAAAGTAGAATCATCGGCGATCAGGTCTTTTGCCAATGCTCTTTTCTTTTCCTGAAGTTGAATGATCTTGTCTTCAATAGTATCAACACAGATCATGCGATAAGCAAAAATATTTTTATCCTGGCCAATACGATGTGTTCTGTCAATTGCCTGTTGCTCTACTGCAGGGTTCCACCATGGGTCAACGATATATACATAATCGGCGGCAGTTAAGTTCAATCCCACACCACCGGCCTTTAATGAAATTAAAAACACCCTTACGGTTTCATCATTCTGGAAACTCTGGATCGCCTTTTCCCTGTCAGGCGCCGCTGTGCTTCCATCAAAATATTCATACTTCACTCCTAACTGATCCAACCTGCCTCTTATTAATGCAAGCATACCAAGGAACTGGGAGAATACTAATGCTTTATGATTACCGATATTCTCTACGATCTCCCTGGACAATTCATCCAGCTTGATCGAATGATTTTCATACTTATCTGTTTCATTTAATATAGCAGGGGAATCACAGATCTGCCGAAGCTTCATCAATCCCTGCAAAATGGTTAGCTGAGATCTTTGTATGCCTTGTGTTTCTATGGTTCCCAATATTTGATTGCGGTAGTCATTTCTATACGCTTCATATATACTTCGTTGCTCGTCTTCCATTTCACAATAAAGGATCGTTTCTGTTTTATCCGGAAGATCTTTTGCCACTTGTTCTTTTGTACGACGAAGAATAAAGGGGTAAAGGATTTTTTTCAAATGCTCTTTTCGTTCAGGTTCGCCGAATTTATCAATTGGGATTGCAAATTCCTGTCTGAAAAATTCCATGCTGCCAAGCATCCCCGGATTCAGGAAATTCATTTGCGCAAAAATGTCAAACGTATTATTCTGTAACGGTGTACCGCTCATGCACAGCCGGTGTTTCGCATTCAATAATGACGCTGCTCTTGTTACTTTGCTCAATGGATTTTTTATCGCCTGGCTTTCATCCAGCAATAAATAATCCAGCCCGATCGTCATTAATAGTTTTATATCACTGCGCAAAGTGCCATAAGTCGTTATGATAACATCGCAATTGGCAAATTTTTCTTTGTCTCTTGATCTTGTGGCGCCATGATGTATATAATAAGAAAGTTTTGGCGTGAATTTTTTTATCTCGTTTTCCCAGTTATAGATAAGGGTAGTTGGGCAAACAACCATCGCTTGCAGTTTTCCATTTACATTTTTAAAATGCTGCAAATAGGTTAATGCCTGTACCGTTTTTCCCAAACCCATGTCATCGGCAAGGATACCGCCCCATTTTACTTCGCTTAAATAATTCAACCAATGATAACCAGAAACCTGGTAAGGACGAAGCGTTCCCTGCAACTCTTCTGGCAGATCAATCTCTTTAATCGTGTTAAACTCTTTCAGGTTCTCATATTTCTCTTCCAGTTTTAACACTAATTCATTTTCATCCCTGTTCTCGTATAGTTCATCGATCACACTCATGTGAAAGCGACTCAACTTAAGCTGGTTTGTCTTTCCTTCACCTACACGGAATAACAATGAATATTTTTTTAGCCACTCTTCGGGAAGGATGCCAAGTGTGCCATCTCCTAACTGAACAAATTGCTGCTTATTTGCCAATGCTCTCTTTACTTCTGCCACACTTACCTGTTGATCGCCAAAAACGATATCGATCTTCGCATCAAACCAATCGGTATTGCTGTTGATGAAAATTTTGGTAGAGGGCCTTGCCGTGTTAAAACGGAAATTCTTCAGAGCATCAAACCCAAATACCGGCGTTCTCATTTCATTCATTGCATCAACAAATAAAAAGAACCAGTTATTTTTTAAAACATCGACCCCTTTCAAAGCCAAAGCCTGTGAATCCTCCTGGTAAATAAAATTGCTATGCAGGTTTTGCATTTTAGCAATAAACTCCTGTTCTGCCGGGCGGTTACGATGTACAATAATTACCTTATCTCCTGCGGGTACCACCACTTCGTCTCTTTCTTTAGCCGTTGTTGGGAATCCTTTATAAGAAAATATCGGTTGGAATAAAAGATAGTCTCCTTTTTCTGCGAGATAAAGACTAATGTCTGGTTTGCCATCTTTTATTTCCTGCAAAAGTGATTTATCAAAATTTACTTTGAACTCTTTTGTAAGTGGCAGCACCTGTTCTTGCAAAACATTACTCCAATCAGAAAAATTTGTTTTTTTAGAGCCAGCCGGAAAGAAATTTTCTGCCACCTCACTTGTGTGCTGGTCTTTCCAGGAAAATAATTGATGATTATATAAATAAAAAAGAGGACTGCCTGCTTCATTGTCTTTAAGATCTAGCAAAAGACCGCCAGCCTTCACGGTTGCTTTTATTTCAATTGACCCGTTATTTCTTATAATGTCAAATGATGGTTTAATATCATCAGACGAAATATTGATCTGTTGAAGATTCGTTGTGCGGAATGGTTTTCCTTTTGCAAGCTGAAATATCAACCCTTTGCCTGCAATTGATAAAAAAAGTTTTTTCAGTTTGGGAAAAAGATATTCTCTTACCAATGTACGGGTATCATCCGGCAGATCGTCTTCTTCCTGGTGAATGATATTTTCCCAAATTCCGGAGAATGGTGAGTTGCGGCTGATGTATTTACTGATCTCCGGCTCCTGCAATTTTCTTATTGCATTCAGCATTTGCCTGTCATCTTCATTAAAGTTCTCAGCCTCCACATACTTTGAAAGATCAAGCTTTTCTACTTTGCCGGAAAACACGTCCGCATTTTCATCTGCTTCACCGCTTATTGCATCGATGATGAAATAAGGATAATTCTTTTTATTAAAATTAATAACCAATCCAAGCCTGTGAGTAATTACCGAGGTTTCCTGTTTTGGCAATGCTTCAGTAAAAACTTCTTCTTGTACCACAACCGGTTTTGGCATCGAAGCAGTCGTCTGTGTGTTCACTCTCTTAATAGTTGTATCAAGTACCCGCAAAAAAGGCTTTCCGTCTTTATAAGAAAATTCAAACTTTCCTTTAAGATCATCACTTAATGAATAACCATATGCCTCCAGCAATTTATTTTTTTCTTTATCCCAGTTGCGAATACTATCGAAATAATAAGGACCATGTGAATTTAATAGTTGTAAGAACACGATCATCTTTGGGAGGTTCAGGGGATGATCGATATCCTCATAATCAGAACTAGTATCGAAATTCCTTTCTTCATTCTTTTTAATAATGACCTTGTAAGATTTTCCGTCTATTTCAACAGTTGCTTTTACTGTCTCTTCTTTTGCTGATTCAATATTGGCCTTACTTGTTCTTAAATATTGTTCTGCATCCTGGTAAGTAGTTTGAGAAGAAAGAAGGCGCAGGGTTTTCAGATCAATATGTTTCATCTTGGCAACTGTATGCCGCTGATCGTATTTTGACATTCCTGTTTTCAGCAGGTTCTTATCCAGCATCTCTTGTAATTGAAACAAAGAAGCTGCTTCATGACGGCAAATATCTCCAAGATTATAAGGACAAGCGCAACGCATCGATACATGTTGCGGGTCGTTTATTTTTTGAATGTAAACTTTGTAAAAGGTGGAAT
>JBIOVR010000066.1:0-7477 GCA_044867875.1 Chitinophagaceae bacterium | reverse complement strand
ATATACACTTCCAAAAATGCTTCATTATTTCTCAGAAAAAGGATATTTATTCAAGGCACTTTAGAAGACAACATCTCCTTCACATATATAAATTAATAGGGCCTGGGTAGAAACCCTGGCCCGTTTTTAATCCGTACCCTATGAAAACTGGTTTAAAGGTATAATAATTTTTTAATTACGGCAAAGTAATATTATGGGCTATTCCGTTGATGGTTGCCAATGCCTTGTTATCGCAGTCTCCGTTACCGTAGTTTATGGTTGCGACCCATGGGGAACTAGTTGTGAGATTCAATCTGGCTACCCGGTTAACACCTTTTACCAGCCAACGACAGCTAAATTTTTTAATTAATGGTTCAGTTATTTCAGAATTCCAGGCAATCAACAGGTCATTTCTTTTTACCTTACCTCGAGCACCACCTTCAATTTTATAGATGTCATCCAAGTGAACAAAGGGAGTACAAGTACCCTCGATCTGGGTTACAGTTTTGGTGCTATTCCATTCTGTATAATTCCCATTTGGTTTGCTAAGTTTTGCATTTTCAACAACTACTTTCCATTTATGTCTTGTACAATTAACAGAAATTACTTCACCCTCGTTTGTTATAGTAAGGGTCCCTTGTACCTTAATGCTATCAATCATATAATCTTCGAAAGTTGTAGTAGCCTTAGCTCCGGGTATAAAAAGCCTGTTTGTATAAGTAGTAATTATTTTTCCTGAACGAGTTCTTCCATCACGAGCCGTACAACCTGTACCAAAATCCATCACTATTTTTACCGGAAAAGGATCCGTATTGTTGAGGCGTGTAATTGTCACATCAGGGCATGCGGTAAGCCTGGCGGTTCCTGCTACAAAGGTTTCCTGGCTCATTCGGCCAAATACACCGGTACCACCAAAACCAACATCGGTATTAACGCCTAATACATTGTCAAAAACCTCATTGAAAATATCATCAGATTCAGCATCAGCTTCGGAAGATGCCTCTGATGCAAATTCTTCCTCTGTAGTATCAGCACTGGTTTCTTTTTTACAGGAGCCAAATACAATAAAGGACAAAAAAACAATGGCAGCAAGGCGGGTAGGACTTAAAATCAGTTTCATAATATTGATTTTGTAGGTTTACAAATAACGAACCTGAGACGGGAAATATTGACCTTCGTTTAAGGCTTTGTTAAGATTTCAGGCTATTTATCTTTGAAAATCAGTATAAAAATATGATAATCGATACCCATAGTCACATTTACCTGCCTGAGTTTGATGCAGATAGGGATGCAATGCTAATGAGAGCTGAAAATGAAGGGATTAACCTGATTTTGATGCCTGCCGTTGACGAGGAGACTTATTTAGCTATGCTTAAAACGGAAGAAAATTTCCCTGGAAAATGCTTTTCGATGATGGGGTTACATCCCTGTTCGATCAAAGAAGGATATAAGCAAGAACTCAAAAAAGTAGAAGGGTATTTCGAAAAAAGAAGGTTTGTGGCAGTAGGGGAAACAGGTCTTGATTTCTATTGGGATAAGACCTTTACCAAAGAGCAATACGAGTCATTTCAAACTCAAATTGAATGGGCAAAGCATTATAATATACCAGTTGTTATTCATTCACGAAATTCCATTGATGAATGTATTTCTACGATCAAAGAAAATCAACAAGGAGATTTGAAAGGGGTTTTTCATTGTTTTTCAGGAGATAAAGCGCAAGCGAAAACAATAATTGATCTTGGATTTTATTTAGGGATAGGAGGCGTAGTTACATTTAAAAACTCTGGTTTGGATAAAGTGATGACTGATATTGATATGAAGCATGTGGTGTTGGAAACAGATGCTCCTTATTTGGCGCCGGTTCCGTTTAGGGGAAAGAGAAATGAATGCAGCTATTTAAAGTATGTTGTAGAAAAATTGGCTGAAATAAAAAACGTTTCGAAAGAAGATATTGCAAAGGTTACTACTAAGAACGCGAAAGAATTATTCAGCATCTGAAATGCTACCTGTATTTTTGCCGCCCCGGAGACCTGCTCGAGTGGTTGAAGAGGCACGCCTGGAAAGTGTGTATACGGGAAACCGTATCGAGGGTTCGAATCCCTCGGTCTCCGCAATATATAATTTCAGATTCTTTACCTTATTGTATTGTCTCTTTCAGTAACAAACACATTTTCTTCGATCTTCCCCGAATTCGTTAAAGTGTTTCTCTCAAAATTATGCTTTGCTCGTACGATGTCTTTATAGAATATAAGTGTGGAAGAAGGATTGCATTTAGAAAAATTATTGGAAAAAATATTTGTTACCTGAGCACCTGTCAATGTTATTAAAGGCTTATCTCCGTAGCAATCGCTTAGTTTATTATGACTAAAAGTTAAGTCAGGACCAAGAGTGCTTTCATCGCTTCCACCTCGGTAAATATTCAACAAGTAACCATCCAGTTTATCAAAATTGTTATGTGTCATGGATATTTTTTCAATGTTATAATAACCTTTATCTTCTTTTTCATCGGCCATTGTTAAAAAATTTGTTCTGCACTTATTAAAGGTGCTGGCCCGAATGATAATACTGTCCGCAAGCGATGATTTATAAGAGTAAAAAAAGTAGGCTGATCTTAGTCCAAATATGGATGATTTATCAAAAATAAAGGAGTAATGTTCGGAGCTCCCTGAAGTATCGCTGGAGATAAAATTATTTGCTTTTACTTCTTCCGCATTTATATGAGTGTGTGATATTTTAAATTTTGCATTGCCCTCAATCATAAAAACGCTGAAAATATTGCTGGCAGATGCAAAGTTGATGCTGCCTTTACGACCCGGTTGTATTTCTATGTTTGAGCTGATAAATGCAGGTTTATTAAAAAAATAGTTTTCTCCCGTAAGCCGGATCATCATTGGCTCTCTTTTTTCAAGTTGTTTGTAGAGGTCTTCCGCAGTAGCACAACTTATAATTGCTATTTTCTTTTTGTCAGCATGAAAGCTTTTTTTGAACCAACTAGTTCCGCTTTTTTTAAATACTTCTCCTTGTGTAAAATCAATATTGTCAATGAGGTGTCCCCCAATATCCACTATTTCTTTTTCAGAAAGTAATTTCTTCACTGGCAAATTTTCTTTTATAAACCCGTCGCTTAGCTGCTGCTCAATATTAATGTTGACTGTATTATCACTAAACCTGATGCCATTTATATCGTCCAAAGCTTTATAAATAATACTGTCTCTTGTATTGTAAAAGAGATTTTTAGTAAATAATACATTATCCGGAGCTAACGTTCTTTCAGCATCACTTCCTTCACAAAGACTAATGGGCGAACATTCGTAGAAGGTATTATTTACTATCTCTGCATTGGTTACCTGCACATACCGGGTTGGCGGCGAATTAGGAACACCGTTCATAATTACAAGCGGTGAACGGAAATCTACACCCCGGCATTTATAAAAAATATTATTGCTTACTTTTTGCCCTTTATTAATAACACGTACACCGCCGCTACCAGTTTTATCATTTCCAAGAAAATAATTATTCATAACAATATTATTATCGCCATGGCGAAGAACAACAGATCCCTGGCACTCTTTAAAAACATTTCCTTTTACTTCATTTGCGCAGGATTTAATTGAGATGATCTCAGCTTCACCGTCGCAGTCTTCAAAAAAATTATTGTTAATGCGGGTATTAGAATTAAACTGGCAATGCTGGGATAACCCAACACGAATCATTTCTCCTCCGTTGGATGCAAGCGGTAGCCTTCTGCCGAAATAATTATGATCAATTGAATGAAAGTTTTCCCGGCTTCTTTCATCATCTAAAATAACTGCAAGCAACACACCCATATTTTTTTTATCAATAAAACTGGAATGGTCGAGTTCGTTATTCTTCCCATAAAATGTCACCCAATTATTTTCATCCATCCTTTTTGGATTATTGAAGTCATTGATGACTGTGTTGGTAACACGGCAATCTTTTGCCAGGTGTTTGTTATCTGTTCGAAATATAATAACCGCATCCTTCCCGGCGTAACCATTGGTAAAATACAATCCATCTACAATTATGTATTGTCCCCCTATTTTTATTTTTGAATTACCTGTAATTAAAACTTTACCGGAAGTTTCTGCTTTAATTACTACCGGTTTTTCTTTCGATCCTATACAATCAAGGCTGATCGTAACATTTTTCCATTCACCATTTTGTAAAATAATGATGTCTCCGGGTATTGCATTTCTATTTGCACTATTCAGTTCTTCGATATTTTTTACACGAATGATCTTTGAATAAGATAGCAAACCGGGCAAAAGAAAAAAACTCAGGGCCAGCAACCGGATCATAATTTTTTATTTAAAACGGTTATTTTTTGGAGCTAATCGTTGTGAAGATTCGCGGACAAATAATTTGGTCTTTAATACTTCGTCCACATCACTCATATCGTTCTCTTGGTGAACGGTTTCAATAAAAAGTTTTGCGGCAAGTTTTCCCAATTCAAAACAAGGTTGTTCAACACTGGAAATTTGCGGGGTTACCAAACTTGTTATTGGTTCATTATTGAAACCTACAAGCCCAATATCAAAAGGCATTGTTAATCCTTTTTCTTTGATGGCGAGCATTGCACCGATTGCCATACGGTCGCTAATAGTAAATATGGCATCTGGCCTTTTTTTCATGGACAATAATTCTTTCGTAGCGATATATGCATAATGCTGATCAAAATCGCAATAGATAATAAGGTTTTCATCGATCGGCATTTTATTTTTCTTTAATGCTTTGAGATATCCATTCAGTCGTTGATTACTAATATCAAGATTTTTAGGTCCTGCCAGTATCGCTATTCGTTTATATCCTTGTTGTATTAAATGGTCTGTTGCCTGCCAGCCGCCATCTTCATTATCGATCCGCACACCGGGGGCTTTTAAAAAAGGTGTCACCCGATCAAACACCACCATCGGCATTTTTTTATCCTGTATTTTTTTCAGGTGATCAAAGACTTTGGTCTCACTGGAAACAGAAATGATAAAACCATCCACAAGACTATCGAGTAATCTTTTTGTATTTACAATTTCTCTTCCAAACGATTCATTACTCTGGCAAACCATAACAGTATAACCGGCTTCCAGCGCCACTTCATCGATACCTTTTACCATTGTTGATAAAACATAATCGAGATTAGGAACGATGACACCGATGGTATGTGTTTGTTTTCTTTTTAAACTTAACGCTAAAAGGTTGGGCTGATAATTCAATTCTTCAGCCAATGCCTGCACTGTTCTTCTTGTGTCGGCGCTTACATCATGAGCATTCCGTAATGCACGGGAAACAGTAGAAATAGAAACATTTAGTTTCCTTGCAATGTCTTTTATCGTTGCTGCTCTTTCCATTTTTTCAATTTGGTAAAGCTAATGGAAACTTTGTTTCGGAAATTCCGGTAGCGTTACCGGTAACGTTATCGCATACAAAATATTAGAGAACAACTAATGAATGTGATTATTGATGAATATCGTTCAATATTTATAAACATCTTTTAGAGATATTTCAACCGCCTTCCTCGGTGCGTCGCTTAAAAATCAACTTAATATTACAGCCGAACCTGCTGTATGAGATTTTACTGTCTGCAATTGATGATATGTTTGATCCTTTTTCCTGTGCTTATCCATGCACAGCATCCTGTAACTTTTTTTACTAAAAGTGAAGCAGCCCAAATACATAACAGCATAACAAAATATCCTCTCAGCCTTAATTCATACAATGAATTGAAGAAGGAGGTCGACGAGTGGGTTAATAAAGATGTAGATGTTCCAATGCCCAAAGATCCTGCCGGTGGTTATACTCACGAAAAGCATAAGGCAAACTACATGCTGATGTTTAACAGCGGTATTTTATACAATCTTACCGGTGATAGTAAGTATGCAGACCTGGTTAAACAATTGTTTTTAAAATATGCAAAGCTCAATCCAACATTACCCAAGCATCCCGAATCAGTCGGCAGTCTTACTGGTCACTTATTTTGGCAAGCATTAAATGATGCAAACTGGCTTGTTTACACAGGTATGGCTTATGATCTCATTTATAATTCACTTTCACCTGAAGAAAGAAAAACAATTGCTGACGGAGCTTTCAAGCCTGAAGTTGATTATCTCATAAAAGGAGTAGGTAATAATTGGTTTAATTGGATCCATAACCATGGTGTGTGGGCTTGTGCCGGTGTTGGCATTGTAGGAATAGCTACAGATAATAAAGAATATGTTGAGATGGCGCTGCATGGTTCTAATAAAGATGGTAAAGGTGGGTTTATGGCGCAAATGGATGGATTGTTTTCACCGGATGGATATTATACGGAAGGACCTTACTATGTCAGGTATGCTATCCTGCCTTTTTATCTTTTTGCAAATGCATTAAAGAATGCAAGGCCCGAACTTAAAGTTTTTCAATACCGTGATAAGATATTGCAAAAAGCTTTGTTGTCCGGTTTGCAGTTATCAAACCTCGATGGAGCATTCTATCCATTAAATGATGCACTGAAAGAAAAAGATTATACAAGTAATGAGTTGATAACTGCAGTGGATGTTGCGTGGGATGTTTATGGAAAAGACGATGGCTTGATGGTAGTGGCAAATAAACAAAAGCGGGTATTATTAAATAAAGGAGGAATTTCCATTGCATCGACTATATCAGCAGCTATTAATATTCCGGCTTTTTATCCATACAAGGCTGTTGAATATGTTGACGGGGTAAAAGGAGACGAAGGCGGAGTAAGTGTTTTAAGAAATGGGAAAGGGAAAGATCTTACCACATTAATTTATAAGTACACTTCACATGGACTTTCACATGGACATTTTGATAAGCTGAATATTAATTTATATGATAAGGGAAATGAGGTATTGACTGATTATGGCGCAGTACGTTTCATTAGTGTTGAGCAAAAATTTGGCGGCCGGTATTTACCAGAAAATAAAACTTACGCTGCTCAAACTATTGCACATAACACATTAGTGCTTGATGAGGCAAGTCATTTTAATGGCAATGAAGGTGAAAGCGGAAAACATCATTCTGAAAAACTTTTCAGCAGTATAGATAATCCATATGTGCAGGTTGCCGCTGCACGGGAACAGAATGCTTATAAAGATGGGCAGTTAGAAAGAACGATCTATTTATTGCAACTACCAGAGGGTAAGAAATTAATTGTTGATCTGTTCAATGCTACGACTTCTAAGCCAACTCAGTTTGATCTTCCTTTTCAATATAACGGACAACTAATAAATACTTCTTTCAAATACCAGTCGGCGACAAAGACACAGGAAACTTTAGGTAAAAAGAATGGCTATCAATTTTTATGGAAGGAAGCGGAAGGATCTGTAAAAGATACAATTACTCAATTTACTTTCTTAAATAACAGAACATACTATACTATTTCCTCTTTGATTGAAGATAGTGCCACACTTTTTTTCACCCGCATCGGGGCCAATGATCCAAATTTTAATCTTCGTCGCGAACCAGCTTATATAATTCGCAAAAA
>JBIOVR010000065.1:0-6162 GCA_044867875.1 Chitinophagaceae bacterium | reverse complement strand
TTTACATGCTTGAGCAGCGTCCTGATGAAAATTGGGAAACAGCATCAAACTTTGGAAATTCAAAGAACATTATTGGTACGGAAAAAATGCTGGAAGAACTTCTTGAAGATAATGATCATAGTGTTGACCAGCTTGCTTACATAAGAGCTCGTTTATTTGATTTTTTTATTGGTGACTGGGGCCGCCATGAAGATCAGTGGAGATGGGCAAGTTTTAAAAATGATGAAGAGAAAATTTTTAAACCAATTCCCCGTGACAGGGACCAGGCTTTCACAAAATTTGATGGTAAATGGTTGCAATCCGCAATTGGTGTTGCTGATTTGAATCATTTACAGTCATTTGATAATACAATAAAAGATGTAACGACATACGGCTTCACTGCACGAAACCTTGACAGGCGGGTTGCCAACGAACCTTCTTTAAAACAATGGATCGATATTGCAGAAAAACTTCAGCATTCTTTAACTGATGCTGTAATTGAAAAAGCGATCAAACAAATGCCTGCAGAAGTATTCGCTATTTCCGGGAAAGATATCATTGAAAAATTAAAATCACGACGTACTCACCTTGTTGAATATGCAACAACCTATTATAAATTCCTGGCAAAAGAAGTTACTGTTGTTGGTTCTGATAAAAAAGAATTATTCCAGGTGAACAGGTTAAATGATAATGAGACGATAGTAAAAGTTTACAAACTCAAATTAGAAGGTGATTCAACAGACAAGCTGATCTATGAACGAAAATTTTATACAACAGAAACAAACGAAATAAGATTATATGGCATGAATGATGACGACATCTTTATTTTAAAAGGAAATACCGACAAGGGAATTTTGATCCGTGTTATTGGAGGCGGTGGCGATGATCTTCTTCAGGACAGTTCTGTTGTATCCGGAAGAAGAAAATTAACGCATGTGTATGATAATGATAAAAACAGTTTTGAACCTGCTTTTGAAACCCGCTTGCATATTAGTGATGATACTTTATTAAACAATTACAACTACAATTCATTTAAATATGATAAAAAAGGGTTCCGGCTAGAACCAGGTTTTATTTCACTCACTTTGGGTTATGGAACGATAAAACATAAATGGCAAAAAGAACCTGCCGGAAGTGATGAAAGTATCAAGATAAAGTATTCAATCAACAGGGGTGCTGTTTTAATTGATTACCAAAAGAATTTTTACCAGTTGTTCGGAAAATGGAATGCATTTATCGGCGCAGGAGCAGGAGTTCCAAATGTTGTAAACTTTTTTGGTGTTGGAAATGAAAGCAGTTTTGAAACCTATGATCAGAGATATTATCGGTTGCGTAGTCGTGAACTTTACGGAAGATTTGGAATCAATCGCAGCATTGGTCATTCGCAAGTAGAATTTGGAGGGCTTTATCAAACGATCGGCATCATAGATGACGCTGACCGTTTCGTTACATCTGTTAAAGATGGCAGTACAAAATTGGATCTTGAAAGGAAACATTTTGTTAGTGGGAATATGACTTATAGATATCAAAAGACCGATCATCCAATTATACCTGTAAAAGGATTTCGTTTTTCAAGCAGTGCGGCTTATATATACAACTTCAATAAACCTGATCATTCTTTTACAAAACTCACTTCTGATGCAGCCGTTTACATTCCTGTATATAAGTTTATTTCATTTGCTGTTCGTGCTGGCGGTGCTGTTAATATCGGTGATGCAGAATTTTATCAATTAAATATGCTGGGAAGTCATGATAACCTGAGAGGTTTCAGAAAATACCGTTTTTATGGTAAGCAAAGTGTTTATAACAACAATGAATTACGATTCATCTTTAATGCAAAAAATAAAATCTTCAATGGTAAATACGGCCTGTTAGGTTTTTTTGACAATGGCCGTGTTTGGTATCCAGGCGAGAATTCAAATACCTGGCATTCAGCATACGGAGTTGGCGCCTTTCTCTCTTTGTTTAACAAGTTTGTTGTAAGTGGAGCTTATGGCATTTCAAAAGAAGACCGGGTAACTTCTGTTTATTTTGGATTCTACTTTTAATACCCAAAAAAATAGAATTAGGCCAGAAGAAATATAGCCCTTCACTCCTATCTTCGCAGCTCAAAAATAAATTTTACTGATCATGAAAGTAACAGTTGTAGGCGCTGGTGCAGTTGGTGCTACTTGTGCTGATAATATTGCAAGAAGAGAACTTTGCGAAGAACTTGTTTTATTAGATATCAAAGAAGGTATAGCAGAAGGTAAAGCACAGGACATGATGCAGACTGCAGCGCTTCTTGGTTTTGATACTAAAATAGTCGGCAGCACCAATGATTATTCAAAAACTGCAGGCAGTGATGTTGTAGTGGTCACATCAGGTTTACCACGCAAACCGGGAATGACCCGTGAAGAATTGATTGGTGTAAATGCTGGAATTGTAAAAGGCGTTTGTGAAAATATTTTAAAACATTCTCCAAATGCGATCATCATTGTAATCAGTAACCCGATGGATACAATGACCTATCTCGCATTAACATCAACTGGTTTACCTAAGAATAGAATCATTGGAATGGGTGGCGCATTAGACAGCAGTCGTTTCAGATATCAATTAAGTCAACATCTTGGTTGCAGTCCTGCTGATCTTAATGCAGTAGTTGTTGGCGGACACGGTGACACTACAATGATCCCATTGATACGTTTAGCAACCTGGAACAGCGCACCAGTTACAAAGTTTTTAAGTGAAGATCAACAAAAACAAATTGTAGCAGATACAATGGTTGGTGGTGCTACACTTACAAAATTGATAGGAACTTCTGCATGGTATGCACCGGGTGCAGCGGGAGCAGCAATGGTGGAAGCCATCGTAAGAGATGAGAAAAAGTTATTTACATGCTGCGTATCATTGAATGGCGAGTATGGTCAAAAAGATATTTGTCTTGGCGTACCAGTTATCATTGGAAAAAATGGTTGGGAAAAAATTCTTGACTTTGGATTAAACGTCGACGAGCAAGCTGCATTCAACAAAAGCGCCGATGCGGTAAGAAGCATGAATGACGTATTGAAAACTTTATAGGATTTCAAATATTATTTTTACAGGCGAACATCCTGTTCGCCTTTTTTATTTTAATGACAAACTCAAATTTATCTTTGCACCATGCATTATGTTTCAGTTGAAGAATTGACAAAAAGTTTTGGGATCAAACCCTTGTTCTCTAATATTTCTTTTCATATTGAAGAAGGAGATAAAATTGCATTGGTAGCAAGAAATGGTTCGGGTAAAACAACCTTACTTAAAATATTGGCAAGCCAGGAAACCGCCGATGAAGGAAAAGTTTGGATCAACAAAGATGTTGATGTGGTATTATTTGAACAAGATCCAATATTTACTGAAAATGAAACAGTACTTAATAATATTTTCTTTCATGATCATCCGATCATAAATGCAATAAAAGAATACGAAGCCGCCGAGGATGAGGGAAGTGAAGAAAAACTCCACGCCGCTGTAATAAAAATGGATGAACTCGGCGCCTGGAATTTTGATACCAAAGTGAAGCAGGTGCTGGGCAAATTAAATATTCATCATCTACAACAAAACATTTCTACACTTAGCGGCGGACAACGTAAAAGAGTGGCGCTTGCAAAAACATTAATTGATATCGGCTTTGAGCACAAACATGTTTTATTAGTAATGGATGAACCCACCAACCATCTTGATGTAGAAATGGTGGAGTGGTTAGAGAATTATTTAAGCAGTCAAAATACAACGCTTCTCCTTGTAACACACGACAGGTATTTTCTTGATGCAGTTTGCGATGAGATCTGGGAAATGGATGACGACAAGCTTTATGTTTATAAAGGCGATTATGGAAATTATTTAGAGAAAAAAGCTGCACGATTGGAAAGCGATTCCGCCAGTATTGAAAAAGCAAGAAATACATACCGCAAAGAATTGGAATGGATGCGAAAGCAACCGAGGGCAAGAACAACCAAAAGTAAAAGTCGACAGGATAACTTTTATGAAGTGGAGAAAAAAGCAAAGCAACAGATACTTGATGAGCAATTGCAATTAGAAATGAAGATGAACCGACTGGGAGGAAAAATTGCTGAGTTGAAAAAAGTTTATAAGAGTTACGGCGACAGAATAATTTTAAAAGGATTTGATTACACATTCAAGAAAGGAGATCGTATTGGAATTGTTGGTAAAAATGGAACCGGCAAAACGACTTTCTTAAATATTCTGCAGGGTTTGGAAAAACCAGATACCGGAAAAATAAATATTGGTGATACCGTAATATTTGGAAATTATTCACAACAAGGTTTGCAGGTAAAAGAAGATGTTAGAGTAATAGAATATGTAAAATCGATAGCAGAAAATTTCCCGTTGGCTAAAGGAGGTTCACTAAGTGCTGCACAATTTCTTGAATTATTTCTTTTCCCGCCAGACAAACAATACACTTATTTATCAATGCTAAGTGGTGGCGAAAAGAAACGGTTACAATTATTAACCATTCTATTTCGCAATCCTAATTTTTTAATTCTTGATGAACCTACTAATGATCTTGATTTGCCGACATTAGGTGTACTTGAAAATTTCCTGGCGGAATTCCAGGGATGTTTAGTGCTAGTTTCACATGACCGGTATTTTATGGATCGCCTTGTTGATCACCTTTTTGTTTTTGAAGGTGATGGAATCGTAAAAGATTTTCCGGGAAATTATTCACAATACAGGGAGTCGACTTTCAATAGTCAACGACAGACAGAAAAGATTTCCGAAAAAAAGTCGGTTATTAACAATACACCGCCAATTGTGGACAAAAAACGTCAGCTTACTTTTAAAGAAAAAAGGGAGTTCGAAATACTCGAAAAAGAAATTGCTGAGCTAACTAAAGAGAAAGAATTAGTGGATCTACGTTTAAACTCCAGTGACACTTCATTTGATGAACTACAAAAACTTTCAAACCGTATTGGTGAAGTAACCAGATTGCTCGATGAAAAAGAATTGCGATGGTTGGAGTTAAGTGAACTTGCCCAATAAAAATTTATTTTTGCATAATCTTGCAAAATCAGATATGTGGGTCTACATTTGCGTCGAATCCCCCCTATTTAATTCCCGAGTTTTAGTACCGCACCCCACATTAATTCATTTTAAAAAAAAATTGCGTATGAAAAAACTCAACACTTATTTGCACAAACCTGATGTTCAGGGAGCTATTATTATCAGTTTTATTTTTCTTGCGATTGCAGTTGTTACATTAGTAACCTGGGGTAAATAAGATCTTCACTTATCTTATTTTAAAAACTGTCTTGCTGTTTCAACTACAGCATCAATGGATATTTGCTTCATGCATTTAAAATGTCCACGGGGACATTTAGCATAACCTATTTTACTACAAGGCCGGCAACGAAGGCCCTTGATCTCAAATTTTGAATTTGGGACCTGATCTTTTCCATAATAAGGATACATTCCAAACTCAGGAACCGTATTTCCCCAGACTGAAATGATCTTTTTCTTAAACGCCGCTGCAATATGCATGAGGCCGGTGTCATGTGTTATTATAAGTTTTGATTTGCGGACAAGATCAGCACTTTCATTTAAATTGAATTTTCCGCAGGCATTGTAGATTTTAATTGGATCGACAGATGCAATTTGCTCTGCGTTACCATTGTCTTCTTTTCCGCCTAATAAAATAATAGGGTGAGCAATTTTGCTGCAGAGCTCTTTTAATTTTTCAACCGGCAATTTCTTTGTGTTATGTGCTGCACCGATAACCAAACCAATATATCCCAGCTGATGCGATACAGGAATATCTCCTTGCTTTACTTCATCTTTTCCGGGAATAAAATAATCAAGCCCCTCACCATCATTTATTACGCCAAACGATTCGACAGTTTTCATATAACGATCAACTATATGAACATCGGGCATCATGTTCCATTTAAGATTTGTGTAGATCCATTTTTGAATATTTAATTTATTGAATGGAAAAGATGTTATTCCAAGATCCTTTTTCAATCGCAATGTGCGCAGGTTATGATGCAGATCGATAATATAATCATAGTTCTCTTGTTTCAACTCATGTACAACTGTTTCCCAACTATGAGCCAGCAAATGCACTTTATCTATATAAGGATTGTTCTCAACAATAGTTCCGAAAGATTGTTTTGTCAGAAAATGAATTTCAGAATCGGGCAATTG
>JBIOVR010000064.1:0-2851 GCA_044867875.1 Chitinophagaceae bacterium | reverse complement strand
GTGTGCAACGGTAAAATTGATTACATTTTTACCATTAACTGTGTTAACCACGCAATCTTTGCCGAGGTGTCCAATAACTTGTAACTTAATCATAGTGCTCAAATTTAAATCGTACTTAAAAATTATTAACGAGTGCAATTTAAGGTTATTTGGTGGCCGAAGTCAATACCACGTTTGTGGTAATTTTTTTATGTGCCAGACTTGGGGATAACTATTGAGCTACTGTTGCGTCGCACTCTTGTAAATTCTGTAGTTCTATTCAGTTTTCGTGAAAAGTGATACGTCAAAAGTGAAAGAATCAGTGTTTCACATTTCACGTTTGACGAAATATTATTCCTCAGTTCTTGCACTCGCCGCATCAATTATCTTACCAAAGAAAATTGCATTCATAAAAAGTTTACTGCCGCCAAGCCAGAATGCACGGAAGTTTGGATTGTCTGCAATGTTTATCACTCTTCCATTACCAACGGTGTTTACAACAACAGCAGCAGAATTTTTTATTACATCTATATTTTCCCGGCTTACCCAACCACTTTGCAATGGTTTACTTCCATAATAAAAAGGAGTTGCATATGGATTCTTACTTTTCTCCATAAAAACTTTATTTACCTTAAACAAGCTTATTGTTTTTTGATTATAACCATAAGCAAGAGGATGAGCAAGATCTGCATCAGCTCCAAAGATGGCCCCGAATATTTGTTGTGCCCCATCTATCTGTTCACGATCAGTATACGTTAGTTTTTGTGTACTGTCCACTGGACCTTTTGCTTTTTTAAATTTTACATCACTGATCCCATTTTGGGCAGCCCAGCTAACTGCTTCCTCTGTTAATATTAACACACCGCCTGCCTGTATCCATGTCTTTAATTTGTCCTTATTCAGATCGGGATAACTACCACCGACCATTATGATCGTATTATATTTATTCAATTCAACACGATTAAAGACCGATGATTCAAGATGAGTCGCAGGAATATTCATTCGCTGATCAAGCAAGTGCCATACTTCACCAGCATCTGTTGGATTTACTCCAAGACCAACGATCATAGCCACCGATGGTTTTGTTACAACCATAAACTTGCTGCTTCCAAGATCGCTGCCCGTATTTACATTGCCAGTAGTTATTGCATAAACTTTTAAACGATATTTTTCTGCCAATGCACTTATTTTAGTTGCTAAAGTTTCGGCATTATCTTTTTGTTGATTCACTGGAATAAGGATCGTTCCGTAATCGAATTTTTTATTTGTTCCGGCTACCAGCATTTCAAATGTATTAGTCGCCACTTTTACAACAAGACCTGCAGTCAACATTTCATTCACCGCTGCCGGTGCATATAATTCATCCCATTCAAGCAGGTAAGCATAATTTGATTTGCCGCCTACTACTTCACCTTTTGGAAAATTCAATGACTCAACTTTTGCTCCAAAGCTTGGTGCAGTCGTTAATTCTTTATAAGGTAAGCCAAATGCAAGTGGCATTGTCCACGCTGTGATATCATAAAATAAACTGTCTTTATAATCCAGTGTTTTGTCAAAAATGCCTCTTATCAAACTATGTTGTGCCTGGTTTAATGAAACAAGGAATGCAGTTCCTTTTTCAAAATCTTTATCGCTCCAGCCATCCGGTAATTCGTTGATCTCAATTTGATGTCGCTTTAGCATAGTTGCAAATTCAAAAGTTTTTGCTTTATCATTTTTATCGCCGAACACATAAGCCTTGGTGGAAAATGCAGCGGCACGATCAGAAGCATGTTTGAAAAAATCTCTTTGATATTCTAAAAAGTCTTTACGCAAAGTTTTCGCTCCTTCCAATGTTGAAAGTGCCGTTACAAACTGGTTTCTTATTGTAAAAGGAAAACTTAATAACCCATTTGATGTTTGCTGCAAATGACCTCTTGAGCTTGCTTGTTCAAATAAAATTCCAATGCAGCCCTGAACATCAGGATATGTAGAGCCTTTTCCATAATAGAAATCGTCATAGTTTTCTTTCGTAAAATAAAGAGAGCCGATACGATCAAGAAATGCCGCATGAAATTTTGCAAGCTTACCTGTAAGTTCCTGGTTTTTTTCCGGTGTTAAAGGATTTACTCTTGATGCCACGCCCGGTTGAAAAAAGAATGTCGCATTACTTCCCTGCTCATGATGATCGGTCAGGATATTAGGTTTCCATTTATGAAACCATGCCAAACGATTCTGACTTTCCACATGCACTGCAGGCAACCAGTCACGATTCAGATCAAACCAATAATGATTAAAGCGACCACCGGGCCATACTTCATTAAATTCTCTGGAGTTGGGATCACTTACTAAATTTTTACTCTTATGTTGATTTGCCCATGTTGAAAAACGTTGTAAGCCATCAGGATTAAATGAGGGGTCAAACAACACAACCACATTATCGAGCAATTCATCAATTTGTTTTCCCTGTGCTGCGGCTAAATAATATGCAGTCAGCAAACTTGCATTGGCTCCGCTTGATTCATTTCCATGAATTGAATGCCCAATCCAAATAACAATGGGCATATTATCTATATTGACAGAAGAAGATTGCGAAGGATCAGTCAGCTTAACATGCTGCTGTCTTATCTCTTCAAGTCGTTGCTGATTTTTGGGAGAAGTGATGATCAATAAAACCTGTGGACGACCCTCATAAGTTAAACCCATTGTTTCCAGCTTTACTCTATTAGGTGCAGCCGTTGCAATCGCCTTCATATAATTAACCAAACGGTCATGAGTGATATGCCACTCTCCTACTTCATGATAAATAATATCTTTTGGTTTTGGTATAGCAGGATTATAAGTAACACTATCGGGAAGATAATATTTAAGGTCCTGGGCATGAAAGCAATTG
>JBIOVR010000063.1:0-5233 GCA_044867875.1 Chitinophagaceae bacterium | reverse complement strand
AAATTGTACGGTTTTACTGCAAGAATAATTATCTCAGCAGTTTTTACTGCCTTTTTATTATCACTATGCACCATGGATCCTTGCTCAGCAAAGCGACTAAGTGGCGAAAGATTTCTTCTAGTTATAGAAAGTTCTACCGGGCGACTGAATTCACTTTGAATTAATCCTTCGGCAATTGATGCGCCAAGATTACCTCCGCCAATGATTGCAATTTTCTTTGACATAAACATTTATTTAATAAAAATGCCACACCCATGTTATCGGTGTGGCAAACAACAATAAGCAAATATCAGAAAAATTCCATGTGTATTGAAATTTGATTTAAGTAATGGTCGTAAGCTCCCTTTAGGGGGTTTGGGGGTCAGTAATATCTTTTGTCTAGAAGGAAATTCTTTACGTAAGTATCAACACCTTCTTCCAACGAATAGAAGTCTTCTTTGTAACCAACACTGCGGAGTTTATTCATGTCGGCCTCTGTGAAGTATTGATACTTATCACGAATATCAAGTGGCGTATCGATAAATTCAATTACCGGTTCTTTGCTAAGACTTTTAAAAATAGCAGTTACAAGATCTTTAAAGGTTCTTGCTTTACCCGTTCCCAAATTATACAAACCCGATGCAGGTTTTTCATTCATTAACCAATAGCAGATATCGACAACATCTTTTACATAAACGAAATCGCGAAGCTGTTCGCCGTCTTTATATTCAGTCTTATGTGATTTGAAAAGTTTTACTTTATCTGAAGACTTTATTTGATTGAAGGAATGAAATATCACACTTGCCATTCTTTCCTTGTGATACTCATTTGGACCATACACATTGAAAAACTTTAAACCAGCCCAAAAAGGAGGTTGCCTTTTTTCTTTCAAAACCCATTTATCAAATTCATTCTTTGATTTACCGTAAGGATTGAGGGGATTTAATTTGTATGCCAGATCATGATCGTCTTTATAACCTAATTCACCATCGCCATAAGTTGCAGCGGAAGAAGCATAAACAAGTGGGATATTCTTCTCGACGCAATAGCTCCATATCTTTTTTGAAAAGTCGACATTCAGCTTTTCCAGTATTGCGTAATCGAATTCTGTTGTATCGGTTCTTGCACCCAAATGAAAAACGAAATCAATATTCATCGGGTGACTGATAAACCAATCAAACAATTCATTTCTGTCAACTCTTGCGATGATCTTTTTATTCTCGTAGTTGTGTTTTTTGTTTTCATCATTAAACTCATCAACGATGATGATATTATGATATCCTTTGCGATTCAGATAACCAACCATACAACTGCCGATAAAACCCGCAGCACCGGTAACTAATATGACTGAGTTGCGATCCACTAATTAGATTGAACTTAATGCAGAACCAGCTTCTTCTTTTGATAAATGATTTTCAATAGCGGAGTCATATTCTTCCTGCCACCAATCGATCGTTCCCCAGAAATCACCATTGACCAGCATTTCGCCACTTGTTACCAATCCTATTCTTTCATGCGGAAAATCTTTCATTGCATTTTCAAATTTTTCGATGAGTTCAGCTTTTACACTTACCACTACCCGGCTTTGACCTTCACCAAACAAATAAGCATCCTCACGCAGATCATCTTTTGTTTCCACTGTAAATCCAAGTTCACGATTAAACCCACTTTCACAAAGAGTGACAAACAATCCACCTTCGCTTATATCATGTGCTGATTGAATCAATTTTTTATTAATAAGTTCAGCAATTTTTTGTTGAAGCGAAAATTCCTCTTCCAATTCAAAATAAGGAGCTGGTGAAAATTCTACGTTGCAAATTTTGGCGAGATATTGTGATGAGCTAATATCATCTGTTGATCTGCCCAACAAATAAATAACATCGCCTTCCTTCTTAAAATCCAGTGTCATCTTTTCATTTATATTTTCCAGTAAACCAACCATACCAATTGTTGGCGTTGGATAAACAGGACCATCGGGATTTTGATTATAGAAACTTACGTTGCCACCTGTAACAGGCGTATCAAATTTTCTGCACGCCTCTCCCATTCCTTTTATCGCCTGTACAAATTGATAATACACTTCGGGGTCATACGGATTTCCAAAATTCAAACAGTTAGTGACCCCCAAAGGCTGTCCGCCGCTACAAACAATATTTCTTGCTGCTTCACTTACCGCTATCATTGTTCCTTTATAAGGATCAGCAAAAACGTAACGGCTGTTGCAATCAGTTGTAATAGCCAATCCTTTTTTAGTTCCTTTTACTAACACAACCGGCGCATCACTTGGCGCATTGGTTGAAGTATTATTTGTACAGACCATACTATCGTATTGATTATATACCCAACGTTTCGATGCGATCGATGGAAGTATGATCAATTTTTCGGCAATAGTTTTTAGATCTTTCGGAACAGATATAGAATTAGGGTCAAATTTTTTTATTTCATTCAAATATTTTGGTTCACGATATTCTCTTTCATATTGTGGTGCACCACCACCTAGTACTAAATCAAAAGCAGGAAGCGAAGCTTCCAATTCATTATTCATATAAAAATTCAGAATGCCATCATCAGTAACTTCACCAATAACAGAACAAGGCAGATCCCATTTTTCAAAAATTTTTGTCACTTCATCTTCTCTTCCTTTTTCTGCAACTAACAACATTCTTTCCTGGCTTTCACTCAACAACAATTCCCATGCCTTCATATTTTTTTGACGCGTAGGAACTTTATCAAGATCTATTCTCATTCCCACTTCACCCTTTGCACTCATTTCAGAAGTAGAGCATATAATTCCTGCTGCTCCCATATCCTGCATACCAACTACTGCTCCGGTTTGAATTACTTCCAGGCAAGCCTCCAACAACTTTTTTTCCTGGAAAGGATCGCCGACCTGAACTGCAGGCAGATCTTGTGCACTTTCTGCAGTAATATTTGCAGATGCAAATGAGGCACCTCCAATTCCATCTTTACCAGTGGCGCTTCCAACAAACATTACAGGATTACCTTTTCCTTTTGCGGTTGCAGAAACTGTTTCTCCTGCTTTTACAATACCAACACTCATTGCATTTACAAGAGGATTAGTATGATAACATTCGTCAAAGTAAATTTCGCCGCCAACAGTTGGTACGCCAAAACAATTTCCATAATGACCGATGCCATGTACTACACCAGAAAGTAAGTGTTGCGTTTTATCTTCTTCTAAATTTCCAAAACGCAAAGAATTTAAAGCAGCGATCGGTCTTGCCCCCATTGTAAAAATATCACGATGAATTCCACCTACGCCAGTAGCTGCTCCCTGGAATGGTTCAATAGCCGATGGATGATTATGAGATTCAATTTTAAAAACAACACCAAGTCCATCACCAATATCCATTAGGCCAGCGTTCTCTTCACCAGCTTTTACAAGCATGCGGCCACCTTCACGAGGTAAAGTCTTTAACCATTTAATGGAATTTTTATAACTGCAATGCTCACTCCACATACCACTGAAAGCACATAATTCATTGAAGTTTGGAGTTCGTCCTAGTTTTTGTTTGATAAGCTCAAATTCTTCGGCAGTCAGACGAAGTTGCTCGGCAGTTTTTACTGTTATTTCCATAGTTTTTAAGAAAGCGCAAAGCTAATGATATTGTATGATGTAAGGCAATTGCGAAAATGCTATTTTATAAACTTAAAATTCACTTTCTGAAGATCATATTTGCTTTCTTAATATATCGTACATCTAATATTTATAGCTATTTTGCGGAGATAAACCTGACCGATTGTATTATTTATTATTTGCAGGATATCTCTGTTTATTTGCCTGGTTAATTACGAGACTTGGCTTCTTTCAAAAATCAGGACTTACCAATGCGCAATTAGTTATTTTGTTTTTGCTTAAGGTAATGGCTGGTATTTTTTATGGGTGGATCGGGATATATTATGGCCAGTTTGCATACATGTACGATACATGGGGCTATCATTATTCAAGCGTGGAGGAATACAAGTTGCTTTTCCACAGCCCATCGGAATATTTTTCCAATATTTTTCACAGCGGATATGAAAGTAAATATGGAGGTTTTTTTTCCTCTGATTATTCGTGGTGGAACGATCTGAAGAATAATATGTTCATCAAATTTCTTTCACTGGTTAATATTTTTAGTTTTGGGAATTATTATGTCAATGTTATTTTCTATTCTTTTATAACATTAATGGGACCGGTGGCGATATATCGTGTGTTTACCGACGTATTTCCCGGAAAAAAAGTGCATGTACTAGTAGCAACATTTTTAATTCCTTCATTTGCCTATTGGACAAGTGGTATTCATAAAGATGGCCTTGTTTTCATGGCGATAAGCCTTATCATTTATCATGTTTATTTTGGCTTAAAGGAAAAAAAGTTCAAACTGTACCGCATTTTTCCTTTGTTTATTTCATTTATCATTATTCTTTCATTCAGAAATTTTTTGCTTGTCATACTTATTCCTGCATTGTTTGCCTGGATAATTTCAACAAGGACCAAAAAAAGAAATGCTATTATATATACTTCTACCTATTTAATATGCGGATTACTTTTCTTTTCATTGAGATACATCTTTCCTGGTCTTGATTTTCCGCAAGCAGTTGTTGATAAGCAAAATGCCTTTAAATCATTACAAGGAAACTCCGGGATTGAACTGCCTGAATTAAAACCAACTCTAGGTAGCTTTTTAATGAATACACCACACGCAATAAGCTCCACAACTCTTCGTCCACATCCAGGCGATGTAAAGCATATTCTCTCTATGGCCGCTGCATCAGAAACCGCATTTCTTTTACTTCTCTTTTTCTTATTTCTATTTTGGCGAACAAATGGTGTAAAGTCAACTTCGTTTATCTGGTTTTGTGTCTTCTTTTCATTTTCTTTTTTACTATCGATAGGGTTCACCGTAAATTTTCTCGGTGCCATAGTTCGATACAGAAGCATTGTTCTTCCTTTTTTATTGGTTCCGGTTATAAGTCTAATTAATTGGGAAAGGATATATTCTATTCTCTTTAATAATATTAAAAATAATTCTAATATTTCTGACACTTAGCTATTTTTAAAAAATTACTTGAAGTTATCCATTTTTTTGACAAAATTTTCCACATTTTGAAATAAAAACCGTTTATCTCGCCAAAAATTATTGGTTTTATTCATCAATATGCTTTTTTTTGCATTTGAACCCCTTTATTAAAATTTAAATGCAATTGTTATGGTGTCATCAAAACTAGAATACATCTGGCTGGATGGATA
>JBIOVR010000062.1:0-10762 GCA_044867875.1 Chitinophagaceae bacterium | reverse complement strand
AACCACGGAGACACAACGACACTAAGCCACACGGAGATAGTCTCTGTGTTTCCCTGTGAACTTATTGTCTCCGTGGTTTAATTTTTTAATTCAAAGTAACCGGGTCTTTGTACTGTTCTTTCTTTTCTTTTAATTTTTTCATCATCATCTCCTGTACTTTTTTATACGCCGGTTGACCATATACATTGTTCATCTCGTTCTTATCTTTTTCAAGATCATACAATTCCCATTCATTGTTCTCATAAAAAAAGATCAGCTTGTATCGTTCTGTTCTTACACCAATTTGCTTTGCTACTTTATGTTCCTGGTTCTCATAAAAATGATAATACACTGCATCGCGAAAACTTCCTTTTTGTTTTCCTTTTAATACCGGCACAAAACTTTTTCCCTGCATATCTGCCGGGATCTTCACACCAGCCATATCTAAAAGAGTTTCGGCAAAATCAAGATTCATCACCATCTGGTTGCTTGTTAATTTTTTATTGGTGACTCCCGGCCATTTTATGATCAGCGGGGTACGGAATGATTCTTCATACATCCATCGTTTATCAAACCAACCATGCTCGCCTAAATAAAATCCCTGGTCAGAAGTATAAATGACGATCGTATTTTCTTCCAATCCATTTTGTTTTAAATAATCCATCAGCCGCCCCACGTTATCATCTACACTTTGCACACAACGGAGATAATCTTTCATATAACGTTGATATTTCCAGGTAGCAAGTTCCTTTTCACCCAGATGGGCTTTATTAAATTGTTCAATGATCGGGTTATAGGCATCATCCCATTTTTTTCGTTGTTCCAGTGTAAGGCGATTGAGCGGACCTTGCAATGACGGACCCGGTCCTGTTTTTTTCTCAAGGACAGAATCCACCGGCACTTTCAGATCGTACCCAAAATGCATGTGTGTAGCAATTTCCATTTCCTGTTGATGTGCTGCACGGGTTCTTGTTTTATAATCATCAAAATAATTTGCAGGAACCGGGAATTGAGTGCTGTCGAAGAGATGATAATATTTTTCTTCCGGCATCCAGTTGCGATGCGGCGCTTTTTGCTGGTAGACCAGGAAAAAAGGTTTGTCTTTATCTCTTTTATCCAGCCAATTGATAGCAAAATCAGTAGTGATATTTGTAACATACCCGGGAACTCTTTTGCGAACACCATTCTCAATAAAATCAGGATTATAATATTCTCCCTGGCCCGGAACTACATTCCAGTAATCAAATCCCACAGGATCAGAGATCAAATGCCATTTACCAATGACTGCAGTCTGGTAACCTTCGTTGTGTAAAATAGTAGCAACAGTTTGTTGTTTGTTATCGAATGTGCTGTGATTATCTGTGAAGCCATTAATATGACTATACTTACCGGTAAGCATTACTGCACGACTTGGTCCGCAAATGGAATTGGTAACAAAAGCACGGTTGAATAACATTCCTTTCTCCGCCAGCTTATCAATATGCGGCGTATTGTTCAATCCATAACCATAAGCGCTGATGGCCTGGTAGCCATGATCATCACTCATGATATAAATAATATTCATTCGCTTGCCTGGCTGCTGTGCAACAGAATATTTTGAAGACAAACAAATACTAACTATAAGTATAAAAAAACCAATAAACTTCTTATACATTTTCATCTCATTTAAATTATTATTAGTTCACGTCTCAATTTAGTTTTTTAACCACAGAGGCACCGGGGTCACTGAGAAACACAGAGATTATCTCCGTGACTTTTAGCCTCACTGTGTCTCCGTGGTTTAATTCTTCGGTACTTTTGCAGCTGGTCTTACTTCACTGCCCGTTTGTTTGGTCAGGTCATCCCCTAATTCTTTTCTGTATCCATCAGCAATGGTCATCAGCTGTTGAACAACCTCGGGATGATATTCTTTTACATCCAGTGTTTCTCCCGGATCAGTTCTCAAGTCATACAAAGCCAATCTTACACTATCGCTTGCATATTTACCAGGCCATCCACCAAAACCAATAGCAGATGCTTTTTTATAAGTTTGAGAAACACAGGGGAAGGTTAATTTCCATTGTCCTTTACGGATGCATTTCAAACTATTCCTGTCGTAGTAAATAGCGATCTCATCGCGGGGATTAGCATTCTTTTCCTGTTTTAATAAAGAAAAGATATTTAAGCCATCAATTTTTTTAACAGGCATTTTCGCTTTACATATTGATACAAGAGTTGGAAGCAAGTCAATATTTGCCGCCATATTATTACAAACAGAGCCGGCCTTGATCTGGTCGGGCCAGCGAATGATACACGGAACTCTTACTCCACCTTCCCATGCAGTTCCTTTTCCTTCACGAAAGCCACCTGTATTTCCACCATGATCTCCATAAGTAAGCCAGGGACCGTTATCGCTGGTGAAAATTACAATTGTGTTTTTTGTAAGACCGTTTGCTTCGAGTGTTTTCATGATCTCTCCCACTGACCAGTCGATCTCGTCCATTACATCACCATATAACCCGGCGCCACTTTTATTTTTGAATTTATCTGAAACAGCTAAAGGAACATGCGGCATATTATGCGCCAGGTATAAAAAAAAAGGATTGTTTTTATTTTTCTTAATAAAGTTCACTGCCCTTTCAGTATACATGGTTGTAAGTTGTGCAGCATCGTCCAATGTAGTGATCGCTTTTGTCCTTTCATTTCCTTCGATGAGTTTCAACACCGGCCATCTCCCTTTTCCTGTTGTTGTGTCAAGCAGTGGTTTACCATCATAATTCACCGGCCAGTAATCATGTGAGAATGGAAGACCAAAATATTCATCGAAGCCATAGTTCAAGGGCAGGTAAGGAACTTTTTGTCCCAAATGCCATTTACCGACCATACCTGTTTTATACCCGTTTGCTTTTAATAATTCAGCGATCGTTTCTTCTTCAGGATTCAAAGCAATCCCTGCATCCGGAGCCAATGCCCCGCTGATACCAATACGATTGGGATAGCAACCTGTTAAAAAAGATGAACGGGATGCACTGCAAACTGCCTGCGACACATAAAAATTTGTGAACCGCATTCCTTCATTTGCCAGTTTATTGATGCTGGGAGTATGATATGGAAAACCACCATAACATTCAAGATCGCCATAACCCATATCATCCATTAATATAAGGATGACGTTTGGCGTATTTACTTTTTCCTGCTGTTCCTCCGGTTGTTTGAAACCAGAAAGACCAACAACCACTATTGCAAAACTTAGAAACCGAACCAGTATTTTATTTCTTTTCATATACAAGGTTTAAAGATCGGGTAACTGAATAAATAATGTCTCTTGCACATTCAGCCGATACATCCAGAACCACCTATAAGAAAGGTAACTATTATCAAGCTGTTTCATTATTTTTTTGATATATAAAACCTGCTTTTATCTGGTAAAAATAATTTAGCAAGAGAGGATCTTCAATAGACAATACGATGCTTTTAATGGTTTTTTCAATTATTTATTTGAACGGTCTTAAAAATTGAATCGACCTCTTCCGAAGGTTTTTTAGATATATTTATACCCCGAAAGAAGATTATTTTTCAAACGTTCCCGGTTATTAAATTTATCTGAACTTATGGCTGCCATGCGACGTAAAGACGGATTTGTAGGTGAAAAGCAGATAACTATTCCTGAACATATCCTGGAAAAGTTTACCGGGAATATGCCTTTCAACAGCTCTCTTTATATAACTCATATTGGTTTTTACCCCAAGGCACAATTTCATTTCAGGGAAAGAGAAGAAGGTTGCGATGATTTTATACTGATCTATTGCCTGGAAGGCAAAGGCCATTATTCCACTTCCATTGGAAATTTTGAATTAACCGCCAACCAGTTTTTTATTTTACCTCCACATCAATTTCACAACTACCAGGCAGACCTGAATGATCCATGGACAATATACTGGATTCATTTCAGTAGCAGTAAACTGAAAGAACTGGAACAGGAATACGAGCTGGAAAGATTTATAAAACCAACTAACTTTTTATTTAGTCAGAAAGTACTGGATACATGGAATGAAATGTATGTTTCACTTGCACAGGAAGGATACACAAAAGAATCTGTTTGCTATGCCAATTTTTGCCTGTACCATTTTATTTCTTTTTTCATTTTTCCCGGCAACAGGCAAAAATTATTAAAGGAAACACAAACAGAAGATCCCCTTGCAAGATCGATCGCTTTTATGAAGGCCAATATTCATAAACAACTTTCCGTGGAGGAAATAGCGAAGGAATTTCATTACTCACCATCCCACTATACAGCGCTGTTTAAAAAGAAAACAGGTTTGTCACCGATAGATTATTTTATCCGGATGAAGATCTATTATGCCTGTCAACTGTTAACGCAACGGGAACTGATCATAAAAGAAATTGCGGATAAGATCGGGTATGATGATCCTTATTATTTTTCCCGGATCTTTAAAAAAGTAACCGGTAAATCACCGGCACAATACAAGAGTACGGTTTAAATTATTTCTTCAGCAGGAAGCAAACATTGAAAGTATTATTCTCAAATGCAGGATGATCAGCATCACCTTTGGTCGGCTCACCGATCGATGCTGCTGCAAATAAAGCAACAGGCTGTCCTTTTTCATCCGTTACTACGAATGGACGTTCAAGATGAGCTAATTCAGTTTTCTTTCCGTCTTTCATCTTCATTTCCCTGAGTGAGATCAAAGGATGTGCAGCGGCCTGCCAATTCAATCCATCAACAGAAGTAATTAATGCCAATGCGCCGAATTGTGGAACTAATTTTTTACTGTTGGAATAATATTTAACCGCCGCGTAAAACCGTTTTCTTTTTTTATCATACCACAAACATGGATCTTCACAAGCCATCTCTGAAGAAGTAAATACTTCACCAAGCATCTTGAACGGACCATCCGGTTTATCACTGGTTGCCATCCAGAAAGTCATATTACCAACGTTTGGTTTACGCGATTTATACATCATGTAATATTTCCCGTCTGGCCCCTGTGTTACTGTTGGATTGGTAGCTACTTCAAATGTGTTGATATTATCAGGAACCATTAAAGGCGCAGAAGGCTTTTCGTATTTACCATTCACCAGGTCAGCAATGGTTTTCGCTTTTATCACCCCGATCTTTTGTGTGCAATTATATTTCAGCCAGTGTTTCCAATCCTTGCTCATTTTTGATTCATCTTTAAACTGAAGCAATGAATCAAATGAATTGCTGATGTAATAGAGATAATAATATTTGCCGAATTTCCTGATCTGCGGATTATGCATGGTAAACCTGTCCCAGTTGTCTGGATCACCATCACCCTTCAAAACTGTTGATACATATTTATAAGGACCATTGAGTTTATCAGAAACTGCATGAGCTATTTCGGAATACTTGCACCAACCTTTGAATCCATTGAAAATATAATTCATAGAATCATCATCCAATATTCTTTTACCGTGCGACCAGCGGGAATAGAACATATGATATTTTCCATCTTCCCCTTTAATGACACTACTGCACCATGTATAATTATCAGGTGAAAAAAATATTCCTGAAGAATCAACTTCTTTCATCAATTCCTGGAGATCTAAATCATCCTGTGCATGACTGTGCAAGGGAATACAAATCATTCCAAGAAGTCCGGCTAACAATGAAAGAAAAAAGGTTCTCATCAGTTTATCCAAATAGTTGTATAGTTAAAATTAAAGACATGACTACAAAACAAGGTATAATAAAAAGAGACGGCAACAGCCGTCCCTTTGTTTCATCTTAGTCTACGGAAATTAATATCTTACTAACCTGCGTTCTGTTTCAATTACTATGCAAAACTATCCCTATATAATTCTCGCATGGGAGGAATTGGACCAATTGTCAAAAGCATTGGATAAAACTCTACTTAAAATAATTTTTTGTTAATTCTGAAATAGTATTACTGATTACCCTTGTTACTCTCAAATTATTTTTCGAGAGGCTTTATCCAGATAGCTTGTCCACCTGAAGCGATCAATTTTGTATCCAGTACTGTAGTGGCGTCAACTTTTATTCTTTTGATAGAAACCTTTGTACGAACTTTTGAATTACTATCATCATAATAAATACTTGCTTCGTATTTTTTTCCAGGCGTTAAAAAGTTCAGTGGAATTTTCAATTCTCTTTTTTCAGTATTGGTAACTGTACCAACAAACCAGTCATCCCCTTTGCGGCGGGCAATGGTAACATGTTTTGCTATTTCGCCATCCACCACTTTTGTATCATCCCAAACAGTAGATACTTTATCAAAGAATTCCAGCTCAGGTTCATCTTGTGAATCTTCAGGTTTGTCGTACCAATACAAAAACTGCAATGGACTATAGAATACAACAGCCAATGCGAGTTGATGCCCTGAAGTTGTTTTCATCACTCTTGCATTTTGTGTTTCTGCCAGGCGTGGTTTTAATTCAAGGCGATGGTAGTAACAGATCGTATGATCAGCTGCCCCGGCAATAAAACGTGTAAAAGGAAGAATAGTGCTATTTGTTGCATCGGGCATTTCCTCATTACCACGTACACCTTCCTGCGTTAATAAATTAGGATAGGTTCTGCTGAAACCAGTTGGCCTGTACTCATCATGAATATCGACCATCAAATTATACTTCGCACATTTCTTAATTGCGTCATGTAACCAGGTTGTCCATTTATGCGATCCTACCTCTACAAAACCAAACTTAATTCCACGAACTCCCCATTTCTGAAACAAAGGAAGAATTTCATCTAACTGTTTATACAATGCCCGTTGATTTACATACAGAAATACACCGATCCCTTTTTCATTTGCATAACGAATAACTTCCTGCAGATCCAGATCACTATTTGGATTGCGACGAGGATCAACATTTACTTTAGTCGCATCGGAAGAAGTTACATACTCATATCCATACCAGCCAGCATCAAAATGGATATATTGTAAATGACGTTTTACGGCGAAATCAATTAACTCCTTTGAGCCTTTCATTGAAAGACTCATTTCACGTATTATTTTTCCCGGCTTGATCCATGAAGTATTTTTGATCTCACACGGTGGATTCAGGTTTAACAAGAGATCATTATTTGCAAGCAATTCTCCTGCATGTTCAGCTACCATTACTACTCTCCATGGAGTAGCGAATGGCGTAAAGAAATCTACACGGTCATAGATAGAACAACTAATTGTATTCGGTTTACTCGAATCAAGCGAAAATTTTGTACGTGAATAATTGACCATTTCAGCTTCTGCGAGACAAGCATATTTTCCACCGGGAAGTTGTAAGACAAGAGGTCTTTCACTTTCACCAGGCCAGTTACTTATTGGTAATAAACTGTATTCACCCTGTGCCCTGTTTGTAAACCATGCCATTGTTCCTTTAGGAACTGTAAAACTTGTCAGCTCTTTTTGAATATTGATATCCTTTCCTCCTTTAGGATTTTCAGGAAAAAAATATCGGAATGCAATTCCCTCGTTATAAGCTCTTACTTGTATTTGCAGTTTTAAATTTTCATCGTTGTTACGCAGTAGCGTAATTATCATTCCCTGGTAATGATCACGAACCTGGCTTCTTTCGCCATATACCGGTTTCCAGATTGTGTCTTGTTTTGAAACAGAAATATCACTCAATACAGATCCACGTTCCCAACCATTTAATCCTAATGAAGAAGAAAGTATAACAACTTTTTGCTGGTAAGAAATAGAATAAACAGGTGCTCCATCATTCGTCAGATCAAATACAAATTGAAGCTTACCATCCGGTGATGAGATCTGTTTGGAAGATTGCGCAACCAAACACTGCGATGAAAGCAGACCACAAACAAAAAATATAATTATCCTAAACATAGTATCGTTTTATTCTTGATCGATTTAACAACATTCCCAGGGCTCATCAATTTATCCTTTTACTTTTTGTTCAATACCCATTGTTGATACCGCAATAAGGCCTCCAGGAAATAGTAATCAGCATAAGTAAGCGTTGTATCTATTTCAGAATTAGCAGGCATATTGCCAACGCTATGCATAAGAATGTATCCTCCATTCTCACCGGGTTTCGCTCTGTATTTGTCCGACGACAATGAGCGGATAATTTTTTCTGCTTTTTCTATATAGGATTTGCTTTCCTTCTTGTTGACATACTGTGCCAGCTCTAACAAAGCAGATGCATTGATGGAAGCAGAAGAAGCATCGCGATAAGCATTGGGAATACCCGGCGCATTAAAATCCCAATATGGTACCAGGTCCTCCGGCATATTCGGATGATTGAATAAAAAGACAGCGATCTTTTTTGCCTGGTCAAGGTAGCGTTTATCTTTTGTGAAGCGATACATCATTGTAAAACCATAAAAGCCCCATGACTGGCCACGGCTCCATGCTGATTCATCGGCAGCGCCTTGCCATGTAAGTCTGCGTATAAGTTTATTCGTAGCAGGATCATAATCCAAAACATGATAGGAACTTCCATCTGGCCTGAAATGTCTTTCCAATGTGCTGTTGGCATGAGTAATGGCTATATCCCTGAGATGTTGATCGCCGCCGTGTTGAGCTACCCACATCAACAATTCAAGGTTCATCATATTATCAATGATAACCGGGCATTTTAACTTGTCATTGCTATCCCATGATTGAATGGATTGGATGTGCGGCCGGTAACGAGTGGCTAAAGACAAGGCAGCGGTATCAATGCTTGGTTTATAAGCAGCATTGTTGGTAATACGATAGGCAGTACCAAAACTGCAGTACATCATAAAACCAAGATCATGATTACCGGTATAGTGTTTTTCTATCTCCAGTATAGCCAATCGTTTTATAGCTTCTGCCCGAATAGCTTCATCTTTTGTGTATTCATAGATTAGCCATAGAGAGCCCGGGTAAAATCCACTGGTCCACCATTTGGTATCACTATTCACCAATTGATTGGTGGCCGGATTGTAATGGCGTGGCATACTGTCGGCAGGAGTTGTAGCAGCAAGTATTTTATATTGACTGCTGGCTAATTGCATATTTTCTGCAATCAGAGCCTGCATACTTTTTTGCGAATAGGCAAGTGCGCCTATCATAAAAGCGATGGAGAAAAGAAAAAGTTTATTGAGCATTGTATGTTTATTAATTATTCGTTCTATCCTACTTTGATTCTTTATATGCGTGATCAGCAGTAAGGTCAACGCCTTTCCAAAGTTTTTTACTTGTCCAATCTTCAGCTTTACTGGTCCAGAATGGATCATTTGCAGGTAAGCCAAGAGGTAACAATCCAACGGTGCACAAATACAAACTGCCTGTAGTAATATAATACTCGGCCATGTTTGGTTGGCTACCTATTACACCCATGTTAAGCCATCCTTTTGAATCAAATGTGTTTGGGGCTTTCATTGTGCGGTAGATAACGAGTGACAATGCACTGCGAACCTGTGCCGGTGAAATTTCGGCTGGCAAGTTTTTTTGTAATGCAATTTGTGAAAGCAATTGGAATGCTCCAAAGCGATAGATCATGGAGCGGCCAATAGGTGGGTAGGTACCTTCAGGTGAGATCAATCTTTCCTGCACTGCTGCATACCGTTGTGCCCTGTTCAAAACTTTTTGATACATGATGACTGTATCCATTTTTTTTTCACTCAACACCCTGGTAATATCAAGCATCATTGGTTGAATAACAAAACTGTTATAGTAATCCCAGTGCAATTCTTCGCCATCACCATAAGTTCCGTCGCCTTTGTACCAATCGACATGTTTTTGCAGCGCATACACAATGGGATGTATATCGCCACCATTACCTGATCTTATTAAAAAGGCTTCGATGATCGCACTAAATAACAGCCAGTTGTTTTCACCAGGTTTTATAACCCGCGAACTCTTTAGTGCATTTACAATATTTGTCTTCGTCGCATTATCAAGTGGCTCCCATAATTGTGTATAGCCCCGCAATAAACCTTGAGCCATAAAAGCGGCATCCACCAGCGGCTGTTGTTGTTTATTAAAATTCAGAAAGTCTGGTGAAGATGGATCAACTGCAACAGTTAAAGCTTTACGGGTTAGTTGGATATATTTTTCTCTTAGTTTTCCTTCTTTGGTATTATCAGTCCCGAGTTCAAGCCATGGAGCTATCCCGGCCAATGTTCTGCCAAAGGCTTCGAGATGAGCAACTCTTACCCGGTTGGAGTCTTTATTGATTACCGGCATTTTAGCCCGCAACTGTTCCTGGCTAAGATTTTTTAATACAGGATCAGCAATCTTTATCATTGTTGCTACCCAATATTCACGGCTATCATATTTAGCAGCATTATCCTGGGTAAATGCTGAAAACTTACACAGCAATACCAGGGCTGAGCTTACTATGACATTTGAAATAATCTTTCTTCTCATACAAATTCTTTTTATGGAAGTATTTATGCAACCTAGCAATTTTCTTTTTGTATCATTAATTCCTTATTCCTATTTGATCGAATGGAATTGCTTTGAACTCCGGCATTTTTTTGAATACATCTGCATTCGCCTTCAATGCAAAGTTCATTTTGGAATAATCAACAAACATCGATTCATCAAAAGAGAAATAATTCTTGCCAATATTACTCCATTGTGCACTGCCATTGTGTAACATCTTCACATTAACAAACAAATTGTTCTCGATAAAATTTCTTTTCGGCAACGCGGGACTGTCTTCAAAATAATTTTTGAGTTTGGGATAAGCCGTGGCGTACGGTGCTTGCTTATAATTTACTGCTTCGAGCCTCTTTTGAAAAATTCCATCTTTATCAAGATTTGCTTTCGCCCAACCCATCAAACGATTATCCAGATGAAATGCCATC
>JBIOVR010000061.1:0-8728 GCA_044867875.1 Chitinophagaceae bacterium | reverse complement strand
ACGTGTTTTGGGTAGGATACAGAGTAAACCTGTTGTTTGCTTCCTTTTCATCAGCGACAAGAGACAATAAATTTAGATCTGTTACAAAGCGTTTGTTCTCTTCCATGTTAAATTGAACTTGCCACATCTGTCCATTTCGAGTATTTAATTTGATGAAATTCCACGTGTTTTGCGTTGGGAAAAGTCGATATATAGTAGCATCATTGTTTTGTGCTGAAAGATTCTCGTTTTGCGGTCTAACAGTAGGTCCCTGCTGTCCAAAAGCGGTCAGGATACCTATTGAAAAAATGATTGTAATTAATATTTGTCTCATGTCGTGTTTTTGAAAAAGTTAAGTAGAAATTCCCTTGCAATTTCATATGCTATTGGACTCGATTTTTTGCCAACTGACCATTGGAATCTTTTAAAGGACGAACTGAGTGTTATATATGCAATTATTGATCTCCGTCAACGCATATATTGTTATCATTGATGAATACACTATCGAGTGTAAACCGATGCATAACAATTCAATTTCAAACTTAAAACAATGGTAACACTCGGGAAAGTATGAGCCAACGGAAACGTGAATAACCATGCTTAATGGTAAAGCCAAAATTCATTTTCTAATTTAAGCAGCTTTTAAATATTATCGATGATTGAAATAGGACGCAGCAGTGCTATGCAAAACAAACAACGAGTTAATATTAATTTAAATTGAGTAAAATCAATTTAGCCAACCGTCTGATGTCCACGAAGTCAGTGTATAGGTTTTGATCATTGGTCACTCAAGTCTACCGATATGTCCGATATCATGAGCAATTTGACAACATCGTCGTATTCTTGCGCCCCGTTAAAACTTAAAGCGGAACTACACAATGAAACAAACACTTTTATCTTTTTTGACGATGTTCTTTATCGTCAACTCGTATGCACAAGAATCCACTCTTCCAAGAATTGACGGAGATACACTCATATCTACTTCCGGTTATAAGGTCGCTATGAAACAGGAACTTAAGATCGGTACAGGTTCTATGCCCGATGGTGACTTTAAGTTTATCCGCAGGAGTGCTACATCACTGTTCAACTACTCTTCCACAACAGGTTATCAGGGGCTCGCCAACCAGGCAAATGCACTTCCAAGAAATCAAGCAGGCTTGACTTACAAGGTGAAGAGGATCGACAAACGTGGGAAGAAGAAAACAGGATTCGTATACTATGCAATCATCGGAATGGGACTAACAAACTACGAGATCGATATAGATAATGCAATTTTATCAGGTGAGTTGGTTGTGCCTGATGAATTCAAACCTAAGCCAAAGAATGCTGTAACAGTTGTTGAAGTGAAGCAACAGATCAGCGTAGCGGATGAATTAACGAAACTCAAGAAGCTATTAGATGATGGAGTACTCACCAAAGAAGAGTATGACGCACAAAAGAAAAAATTGCTCGAAAAAAATTAAACATCATACATTGAAAACAATCTACAAGGCCGCAGGAGTAACAATTGTTGTTATTGCACTTCTCATCATTATCGGGAATATAGTTAAGGTGAAACACGATCCATACACACCACAGACCGCAGCAGGGTCATACCAAGAGAAGGTAATGACGGTTGCAGAAATTGAAAGGTCACAACCAATGGCGTTCCTGTCAATGGAGTATCAGTTCCATACCAACTTCTTTGCAACCAAATGGAGAATCAGTGGGACGATCCTCAACAAAGCTACTGTTGCTTCTTACAAGGATGCTGTCATCCGCGTCAACTACCTGACTAAGACCGGCACCGTTATCACAAGCAAGGAAGTGACCATCTATGAAGTTATGCACCCTACTTCAGCAACACCTTTTGACTTTAAGGTGGATAATTACAAGGATGTCGCTAAGATTGACTGTGATGTGATCAGTGTGGTTGCAAATTAAACGACCTTAAACCACCTTAATTTAATGAAAGCGATGAAAATTTATCTCTATATAATTGCGACTACCTTTATTGTTGTTTCGTGCACTTCAGAAAAAAGTAAATGGGAGATTGTCCAGGAAAAGAAAAATTTAATGATTGGATCTTTGGTTCCAAAATACAATATTCATTATATGTTAGACACGATCGATAAACAGTATACAATTGACTACTATCCGATAATTGAAAGCAAATACCAATTGATTAAAGAATATAGCATTAATGATATTTATCAAAGGGATAGTGTTTTATATGTTTCGATAAATCCATTGGGCAGCATAAAAACGCTAATCCTTCCAATTAGCAAGGATCAAATGGAGATAATTAGAAAAAAAGATGCAACAAATAACATTTTAGTGGTTGGCTTAAATGAAGTAAAAAAAATAAAATTTGCCTTTGAGGTTTCTTATCCTGAATCTGATGAGGAGGGTAATATGGAAGGAGATTTTGATGTTAGCCTTGAAAATTCTGGTTCTTTTTATGCTAAAGGAGAACTTATTGAAATTGCAAGTCCTAAATAATAGGGCATGAAGACTTTTATATTTTTTTGCTACAAATTTTATTGATCTCTTTTGGTAGAGATGACTTCAAAAAGTTACCAGCTCAATTAGCTCATATGATCAAGCCATTTGGCGGCTTCTAAATATTACTTGTAATCTGGTTTGCTTACACCAGTGCTGTGCGAATATTGACGGGGTATATACTATAAAAGTGGGGGCAGATTTTAAAAGGGGAACCTAAAATACTGAACTGGGTGGGGTAGTCTTTGAGTTGAAATGTAACTGGAAGAAAGCAAAAAAAGTTGAATAGAATTGCTCCCTATTTTACTCCCCGTGGAAACAAATTTACAACTAACTAACTGATAAATAAGTTGTTGAATATATTTAAAGCGGAGAGAGAGGGATTCGAACCTATCTCAAAATCTTTTGGAAATCAATATTGTGAAGAAGCTTGAATTTACCGGCTCATGAATTACTCACGATTTCTATCTGTCAGGAGGAACGCAAATCTGTTATAAAGATACCGAATAGCCAATCAATTTCACTTACAATAGAATAAAAAATCTCTGCTTTTGTGGCGGAGATTTCCAATCAAAAACCATTAACCATTAAACCTTATCCTTTGAAAATTATAGATAAAAGCTGCAATATTAATCACAATAACAAAATCGAGCTCATACACAACAAGATTTGTTCATCTGTATAGGTGGACATTTAACAGACCCGTAACTACAAAACACGCAACAGTCACCCTGAATGGGCTTTAGAACCGTTGCACACTTCTCACATTTATAAAAATACTGACACGCATCAGTAGGCATTGTTTCCTCTTTCACATTGCCACATTGCGGGCATGTAATAGTTGACGTTAATACTATTTCACTCATAATTAATCTTTTTTGCAACAAGCCTTTTTTGTTCCCGGTTGTGTGCATGAGCCATCCTTTTTACATTGCTTTTCACAATTTTCCTGGTACAGCTTCATTGCTTTTTCTGTTCTTTCTTTACCAATATATTTTTCTGCAATGTCATACATAGCTTTCATAAACTTATTCTCACTGTCATCGTTTAACTCCTCATTAGTCCTTAGCTTTACCAATTCCTCTTTGAAATATGTCTCTACTTCGGCTTTGATCTTTTCAGCTTCATCTTTAGTTATCAAATTATTTTCAAGAGCAAACTTTACAGATGTTTCAGCTATTGTGGTTGCTTCCTCTGTGCTCAGAATATCCACATCTGCACCTCTGAACCATTTATTTGCTTCACGGAATGTTTTTCTATGGGATACTGCTTCTTTTTTATTTAGCTCTGTAAATTCAATATTATTATCATTAAATATTGGTTCTGCAACAGTCTCGGTCATAGCCTCATCTTTCCAAACAATGGCAATAACAGTTCCAGGACGGTTAAGCCAAGCTTCTTTAACCGCTGGATTTTTTTCCAATGCAAGAAGGGCAGGTTTAGCCCGACTTCCACAGCCGATTTCCGGAGCGGCGTTACAAACCAAAGGGGTTTCATAAAATGTAACGGTTGATGCTTTTTCTTTGGATTTATTAACCATAAATCCCGCAACTACCAGTAGCGGTAGTATTAATGCAGATAGCAACACAATTCTTTTCATATTCTTAGTTTTTTGTTGTTTGAGAAATTACTTTATATCCTGTTGAGTTTATCGTTTCGGCTATTTCTTTTGAATTCGTTTTAGAAGGCAGGAACTGAACTATAGCATTATGTTTTGCATAAGATACATTTGAACTAACGATCCCAGGCAATTTATTTACCTCCATTTTCACATGTTCCTCACAAGCATCACAAGTCATTCCTTTGATACTAAATTCTACAGTTTCGGTTTTAGAGTCGATAATAAGAGTTGTAGATTTTTCAGTTTTTGGAAAGAATGATTTTGCGTAGTAAGGAAAGGCCATCATTAAAATAGCAAACACGGTTACTATGCTTAGAAATGTTTTAGTTTGAAGGAACGAAGTCTCCTTTGTTGATTCGCAATTGCAATCTGTGGTAGTTGATTTAGCAGGTTTTAATTTAATATACCATGCAAAAACCAGTACAGCAATTGATAAGCCGATCAGGTAAGGTCGTGCTGGTTCAATCCATGAAAAATTAGTAGCTATGCTACTGCTTCCTGCAAATAAAGCAATAACAGGTGTAATGCAGCAAAGTGATGCCGCAATAGCAGATAATACTCCTGCGCCGGTAAATGTACCTGATGATTTCAAACCGATCATACTGTTTCCATTTTTTGCGTTTGCTGATTGATATGTTTAAAGAATGGTCTTAAAATCTTTAGGTTATCCTGCGTTAGTGAATAGTAAATTGTTTGTCCTTCTTTTCTTGTTTCTACTATATTTCCGTCTTTCAATTTTCTCAAATGCTGAGACACAGCAGGAATTGTCATACCTAAGATGTCGGCAAGATCGCATGGACACAATTCATTTTCCTCTTCGAGTAAGTATAGGATTTTTAGTCTTACTTCATTACCAGCCAAAGCCAAAATATTGGAAAGGCTTGCAAATGATTTTTGTGCTGTTTTAAGCTTGTTCTTACAATTCTTTATTTGCTCATGATCGGCAAATAGTCTTATACAAGTTTGGTCATTCATGAACCGAAGGTAGGGGAGAATTATTATTTAAGCAAATACTTAAATAAATGATTTCTACCTCTTGTATTTTACGAGCCGGTCAACTCGCTTTAATTTTCCATGCCCATCATGAAAGCGTGACAGGGGCCTGATTCCATTTCATCGTGAGCGTTAATCTCTAGTAAATCAATTGTTTCAGAATTGTGACAAGATCAATTGAAAAGGTTTAAAACGGTTATACTACATGAGCTTAAAACTCCCACTCTCATAAAGAATGTAAATGCCTAACAGAATCAGAACGATTGGGGTGATAATATGACCATACTTATTTATAACTTTTGCAATAGCGAAATGCCTGCTTAAATACCAGGCTGCCAGGCACCAGACCGCCACCATAATTAGAAATATAACGATCATAATTATTTTTTGAGGAAGTAGTAAGGTTGTAAAAAGAGGAATGTAGATCCCAATATTGTCACCACCATTAGCGAACGTGATTGCTGCAACTGAAAATACTTTATTTGAATTTTTTAGATCAATTGAAACATTTTCTTTTAGACTGCTATTCTTTTTTTTGAAGAGATGAATTATTCCACGAATACCGAAAAAAATTGGCAGCAAGCCAAGCAATCCAATATATTTTTGGTCAAAAAGAAGTCCAACCAGGGAACCGATGAAACTGATTGCGATCAGTGCAATAATACCGAGGTACTGACCTAAAACAACTTGCCCTCGTTTGTATTGTCTATTAGCAAAGAACAGCATTAAAATAAATATATCATCAACATTTGTGCTGGCAAATGCAATGAGGCTTGTTAGAATTAATTCCATACCTAAATAGTAGCTGCTCGTTTATTCAATAGAATGTGCAACTTTCATTATTATATTTTGCCAATCAAATTTGTGATTTTTTCAAATTAACTTTTATATGCCAATAAACGCAGAGCATTGAATACAACAACCAAAGTTGATCCTTCATGACCAATTACCGCGGGGCCAATATGTGCAATTCCTAAAATCGTTAAAGGTATAAGTATTACGACCATTCCAAGACTGATAAATAAGTTTTGTTTTATGATGCCATGTGCTTTTTTACTTAATCCAATTGCAAAAGGAAGGTTATCTAATTTATCCCCCATCAATGCAATATCTGCTGTTTCTAATGCAACATCTGAGCCTGCTGCACCCATCGCAATTCCCACTGTACTTTTTGCCATTGCAGGAGCATCGTTTACTCCATCACCTACCATTGCCACTTTTTTTTCCTCAGTTCTTAGTTTTTCAATTGCCGCAACTTTTTGCTCCGGCATTAAATTGCCCCATGCATCCGTAATACCAATATCTTTTGCGATTGCTTCTGCCACTTTCTGATTGTCTCCTGTGAGCATGATCATTTTACGAATGCCCATTTTGTTCAATTGTGATAAAGTTGCTTTAGCATCTTTTCTGGCAACATCCATCAATGTAATAATGCCAATAAACTTCTTATCCTGCTCAACGATCATTGTTGTATTTCCTTTTTTTTCCAAATCTTCTGCCTTTGTTTTTATTTCATCTGGCAATTGCTTATTCTTTTCAGTAAACAATTCCTTATTGCCTATGTGAATTGTTGTGCCCTTATAATCCGCTTTTATACCTCTGCCTTGTATTGCTTGTACATTTGATGCAGCCGCTACATCTTTCTTTAGTTTTTCTGTACCGCCTTTTACTATGGCTGCGGCTAATGGATGATCGCTCAATTTTTCAACTGCAATAACAATCTCTAATAATTGTCCTTCAGAAACTCCATTTAAAGGATATACACCTGTAAGTTTTGGCTTGCCTTCTGTAAGTGTTCCTGTCTTATCAAAAGCGATTGCAGTAAGTGAACCCAATTCTTCCAATGGCTTTCCACCTTTTATCAATACACCCATTTTGGCTGCTCTCGCTACTCCGCTTAATACTGCACTTGGAGTTGCGATAGCTAAAGCACATGGACTGGCTGCTACCAGCACGGCCATTGCCCTGTAAAAACTTGCACTGAATGGTTCGTCAATAACTAAGAAAGCAAATAACAGGATCACTACTAAAATGAGTACCGAAGGCACGTAATACTTTTCTAACTTATCAGTAAAGTTTTGTGTCGGTGATTTCTGTGTTTGCGCTTCATTGACCAGTCTTACCAGGCGAGAAATGGTACTATCAGCAGCTACTTTAGTTACTTTTATCTCTAAAGTCTCTCCGCCATTAATAGTTCCGGCAAACACTTTATACTTCGCATCCAACTTATCTGCTTTTTCAATATCCATGTTTGGATCATCAACGGCAGTCTTATCAACCGGTATGCTTTCTCCAGTGATAGGCGCCTGGTTTACGCTGCTATTGCCATTAACCACAAATCCATCAGCAGAAATTTTTGAATTGGGTTTTACTACAATGATGTCTCCCGTTTTCAACTCGTCGATACCAACTTCTTTAACATCATTTCCATTTTTTAGAAGTGCAGTTTTAGGTGCTAACCCTGCCAATGCTGCAATAGATTTTCTTGCTTTTTCCATTGCATAATGTTCCAGGGAATGACCAAGACTGAATAAGAAAAGTAATAAAGATCCTTCTGCCCATTTCCCTAAAAAGGCGGCTCCGATTGCTGCAACCAGCATTAAGAAATCTATTTCAAAATTTCCTTTGCTTATTCCTTGTATTGCTTCCTTAGTTGTATAAAATCCTCCAAATAAATATGCGAGCACATAGCTTATGATCGGGACATAATCGGGCAAACCTTTAATAAACGACAAGCCAAAGCCAATGCCCAAGAAAGCTCCGCAAATGATCGCAAAAACGAGTTCAGTTTTTTCTCCAAATATTCCGCCATGTGTATGTTCGTGATCTCCTTCATGTTCTTCATGCTTGTGTTTCTCATGTTTATGCCCTTCGTGACTATGATCATGGTCTTCTTTCTTTTCAGTTCCCGGCTTTGGTGTAGGTGCATGTTTATGTTCAGGAATAGTCTTTAAACCCGGTGAAATTATCTGCAGACCGATCTTATTTAGATATCCATAAATTTTAGCGGGAGTTGTTTCATGATGATCAAACTCTATATTTATCCATCCACTTGCCGATACTGAAACGGACAAAATTCCTTTACGATCTTTTAAGTTTAATTCTACGATGCGGGCATACCTAACATGACGAATACCTTTTACTTCAAGCAAAAGATGACCATATCGCTCTGTGATCTCGGCCCCGGCTTCTTCTGCTATATTCTGAACGTCTTCGATTGATATTTCATCCGGGTTGTAATGAAAACAAAGTTTTGCTTTAGATGTTTCTGTTTCAGGAACAACATGTACTTTTTCTATCCCTTTTCTTTTTTCAGTTGCAGCAATTATTCGTTGCCGCCAGGTTCTCCAGGCCGGAGCGGGCCAGGCACCGGCGCGTCAGGCCGCGCTCAAGGCCGGCCTGCCCGAGGGCGTCAGCGCGACGACCATCAACAAGGTGTGCGGCTCCGGCCTCAAGGCCGTGATGATGGGCGCTTCGGCCATCCGCGCCGGTGACGCGGACCTCATCGTGGCGGGCGGCATGGAGAGCATGAACATGGCGCCCTACCTGCTGCCGCAGGCACGGACCGGCTACCGCCTCGGCAACGGCACGCTGGTGGACGCGACCGTCCACGACGGACTGTGGTGCTCGACGTGCGACGTGCACATGGGCCTG
>JBIOVR010000060.1:0-3374 GCA_044867875.1 Chitinophagaceae bacterium | reverse complement strand
GAATTTGAAACACGAGCCTCATCGAATGCCTGTTTCATAGTGATCTTTGAAGTGGTAAGATGATAATACTTTTCCCTTGAGCCAGTATATATAAGTTCTTTCTCTTCGAGATATTGAATAACAGACAAACCGGGGGCGCCATTTACTTCATCGCCATCACATAAGTTAAATACAAGCGGGATATGACCATTTGCTGAATCAGCAATTTTATCAATGATAGTTTTATAATCATTGATCGTTACATACTGCCATTTCCATGGAAGACCTAATTCATCAAATGCTTTGGCAAATTCTTTTATGTTAGCATCGAAGTCGTAATAGTATTTTAGATTCGGATCATCCGTATCTAATTGTGGGGCCACAATCCAAACAAAATATGGTTCAGCCTTCAGGAGACTTGTATGCTTCGATCCTTCGGTCATGCAGAATCTAATGGAATTAGTTAATCTTTATAGATTAAACAATGTAAACTTAATTATAAACTTAATATAATGCTCATAACTCACCCATTTATTTAATAGATTATTGATGATTGTGGATAATATTTAACTTCTATCAAACGATTCATCATGCTTTATGGGTTTGTTATCCTTTATATGATCGCAATATCAACTCATGAAGAATAACTCAATATCATTTATACAATCAGTGATGATCATATACAGATTCAATAAAAGAGTTTTAATTACTTTGGGTACTATATGCGATCTCTCTGGAATTTATACCTGAAACTGGAAGGCTGGAAAGCCGTGAATGAATTTCCCAATCATTTAAAAAAAGCTGTTGCCATTATAGGTCCACATACATATTGGAAAGATTTTACGATTGGCCTTGCAGCCAGAAGTGTTTTAAAAATTAAACACGGTAAGTATCTCGGTAAAGCAGAGCTTTTCAGAGGACCATTTGGATTTCTATTCCGCTGGCTCGGCGGCACACCGGTTGATCGTTCCAGTAAACAGGGTGTTGTTGAACAGGTAGTTGAGAAATTTAATAATGCGGAGAATTTAGTTATTGCATTATCACCTGAAGGAACAAGAAAGAAGGTTGATAAGCTAAGAACAGGGTTTTATTATATAGCTAAAAAAGCCAATGTGCCGATCGTAATGGTAGGTCTTGATTATTCAAAAAAGGAATTGAGTGTTTCGGAACCGTTTTATACAACCGATGATGAAACAGCAGACTTTAGAAAGATCATTGAATTTTTTGCACCGCTAAAAGGATATTACCCTGACCAGGGGTTTGAACATTTACTGGAAGAATATAGACAATGATCACTTCACTTCTTCAAAGACTCCCGTTTCTTTATTCTTTCTTACGTTATCCCAATGGAAATAACGGCCATTCATTGCAACGTAGACTCCGGAAGCCAATGTTTGTGCAAATGCTAATGCGCTGCCCAGGTTGAAGAGACCGTCACTACTTCCAAACTTTATAGGTATCATAGCTCCGGTAAGCACTACAGTTTTGTTTTTCACTTTTGCGGCAAGCATTTGAGCAGTTTCAGCCATAGTGTCTGTACCGTGGGTGATAACGATCTTATTTTCCTCACAACTATTACATTGATGAGCAATTAGCTCCCGGTCATGATCGGTCATTTCAAGACTATCGATCATCATTAATGTTCTTATTTCAACCGGCACCAGGTTCCTGCCCAATCCAAGCAGCTCATTTAAATGTGTGTCTTTAAAATATAGCTGACCGTTCAATTCATTGTATTCCTTATCAAAAGTGCCGCCGGTAATAAAGATGCGGATTGCCATAAATAAAATTTACATGGTGAAATTATGGAATCCTGATGAGCTAAGAATATGAGTCTAATTATTCAGAACTTAGCGCCATGCAACAAGTTATCTCCGGCATAGATATTTTTTTACAAGATCCCGAAGTGAATAAGAATTTGAGGTTTGCCATTGTAACAAATAATGCAGCTTTTACTTCAGCGAGGATATTAAGTCGCCTGGAGTTGGTTGATAAGGGTTTTAATCTCGACAAAATTTTTTCTCCCGAACATGGCATTTCAGTAAAAGGTGCAGATGGATCTTATCAAAAAGATGCCATTGATATCAAAACAGCATTGCCAATAATTAGCTTATATGGCGATCGTTTAATGCCGACCGAAGAGGATTTGAAAGACATTGATATTGTCTTATTTGATATTCCTGATGTAGGTTGCCGTTTCTATACTTATCTGTGGACAATGACTTATGTGATGGAGGCTTGTGCAAAATATAATAAGCCATTGATCATTTTAGACAGGCCAAATACAATCGGTGGGAATTTAGAAATGGCAGAAGGCCCAATGCTAGATGAAAAAAATTGTGCTTCATTCATTGGTCGTTGGTCTATTCCTGTAAGACATTCTTGTACACTTGGAGAGCTGGCAACATATTTTTCAAAAAAGAAAATAAAAGAGCTTGATCTGAAAGTTGTTCCGGTAAAAAACTGGTATAGAGGTCAAATTATAAATGACTTTTATCCAACATCACCTGCAATACAAAATATTTCAACGGCATTAGTTTATCCCGGCATGGGATTATTGGAAGGTATTAATGTAAATGAAGGTCGCGGAACTGATAAACCCTTTCTGCAATTCGGTGCTCCGTGGATAAATGCCGAAGAACTAAAAGCGGAATTAAAGAATAAAAATTTCGCTGGCATTAATTTAAACTCTTGTTCTTATATGCCTGGTGATAGTCTATATAAAAATGAAACATGTTATGGCCTTGAGTTGAATATAACTGATGCAAAAAAATTTCTCCCGGTAGCTTTTGGTGTTCATCTTATTTCTACTCTGTTTAAACTATTTCCTTCTGAGATAAAAGAAAGAGCCTATATCACCAATGTAAATCCTACTGGTGGAGGACATCTTGATAAACTATTGGGCATAAAAAATGCATTTGAATTATTTAGATTAGACGCCTCTGTCGAAACCAATGTTTCTGAATATTGGCAGAAAGAAATAGCAAATTCTCTACTTTATCAATAGCTACATTTATTTCTTGTTTGTAACTTTAAATTATGTCATCACATATCATAAATACATTTTATAATAGCACCCAAACGGAAACTGATCGTTTGGGTCAACATGTCTTTCAACTGGAGAAAACTCGTACGCAAGAAATTATCCTTCGTTATTTAAAACCTTCAATGACCATTGCCGATATTGGTGGCGCAACCGGAGCTTATTCTTTCTGGCTTCATGATATGGGACATAAAGTTCATTTACTTGATGCTGCCGAATTTCATATTGAGGCGGCTACAAAAACTTCTATCACAGACAATAAACCGCTTGCTTCCATTTTATTGGGAGATGCAAGACGGCTCCCTTATGACGATGAACAATTTGATCTGGTTCTGTTATTCGGACCACTGTA
>JBIOVR010000059.1:0-5874 GCA_044867875.1 Chitinophagaceae bacterium | reverse complement strand
CAAACCTTATTGTTAGCTGGCAAAACAGTAGTTGTTTGTTCACCCAATTCATCATTTAAGACATTTATTTTTCGGATCAAAGGCCGGTCATAAGTTCCTGATAAAATATTTAAACCCTGGTTTGTAGCCAGGTAAAGATCATCCCGGTCAGCTACAATAGATCTCACCCAATTTGCTGAAAGACCTTGCGAAGTATTAATATGCCACGTTTTATTATTGTCGGCCAATGAAATTATGAACAGACCATTTGTCCTGGTACCAAATAAAATATTCCCCTTATTGTCTGCATAGGAGCAACGTATGCGTAGATCTTTATAACCAGTGTTTTTTGAAAATTCTTTTAACAGATTCCATTTATCATTTACAAATTCATATTTTCTTATCCCACTGCCACGATAGCCGATCCATAAATAACCAGTTCTATCCATATAAACAGCGTCAATAAAATCGGGTAGCTGAGGTTGTAAAGGAACCTCTTGTAAACTATCATTTTCTAATTTATAGATGACTCCATTTTCAGTTCCTGCCCATATAATGCCATGTACATCTTCAAATACCTTTGTTGTTTTGATCTTATGTTTTAAAAATACATGATCATTTTTTATTGAAAGTATCCCACTCGCTGAACCAGCTAATAGTCCATAGTTTTTAGTTTTCTGAAACCAGGATACGTACCCGATTTGATTTCCGTTTAACAGCCGGTAAGCCTTTATCTCATCATTTATTTTTTTTCCAAATCCGTCATAGGTTGCAAACCACAGATCATTGTTTTCATCGTAGGCAAATCCGTTTATCATTGAATGTGCTGGTCCATTACGCAGATCATAAAATACATAGTTCAGTTTTGCCATTTTGATCAGGCCTTTGCCGGAGCACATCCAAATAATTTCTTCCTCATCTACATAGATCTTTCCCGGAATTGCTGGCAGGCCATTTGACAAATTATAATTTGTAATAGAGTTATCTTTTAGTTTATAAAGCTTGTCAGCCGAGATCCATAGCTCACCTTTTGTAGCTTTAGCCACATCGTTGATCATTATTTTGTCAAAAAGTATTTTATCGGCTTTTTCGTTAATGATCTTTGAAGGATCGTCAAAAAAAAGGAGCCCTTTATCAGTAGCGATCCAGGTATTATTTTGGTCCCTAAAAATTTTATTGATAGCAATTTCCTTGAAAAATTCTCCGCTATATTTCCATTTATCGTTTTCATACTTATAGATGAACATTCCATGCGAATGCCCCAGAAAAAGCCATTTATTTTTTACAAGTGCAATAGAGCTGAATTGGACTCTCAATAATGGATTCTGTTTATCAAAAAAGGAGAAAGTATTTCCGTCAAACCAAAAAATATTTTGATCCGTAGCTAACAGGTAATGACCGCTATCATACTGCAACATGTCAAAGACACTGTTTGAGATGGATTCAATTGTACTATCCGGTAAAAAGTTTTTGAATTTTGAATCTTTGTATTGATAAATGCCATTATAGAAACTAAGCACCCAAATATTATCCTTGTCATCTTTAAAAAAATTTGTTACATACAGTTGTCCGCTACGAATGGGTATAGCTGGTTTGGTAAAACGCTTTCCATCGAACCAATTAACCCCAAACGGAGATCCGATCCATAACAATCCTTTTTCATCCCTGGTCACTGAAGTAACCCTGTCTGATATTAATCCGTCCTTGGAGCTATAATTTTTAAAAGGAAGTAATTGGGCAAATAGATTGTTTGCGCAAAGCGTAAATAGAATTATATATTTCAGGTACCTCAACATAGTGCTCGGATAACTGAAATTAATAAAACAAAATATTGTGTGCAATTTAAAGACGAGGCTTCCACGGAATTTCTTCAGCGCTTAATTGCTGTGCAGCAAATCTTGCTAATACAAAAAGATAATCACTAAGGCGATTGAGATATTTTATTATGAGAGGTTCAACTTCGAGTTCCTTTTTTTGCATTCTTACGCAACAACGCTCAGCCCGACGACAAACACATCTTGCAACATGAAGTGTTGATACTGCAACATGTCCACCCGGAAGAATAAATGATTTCATTACTGGTAAAACCTCATTCATCTTATCTATTTCTTTTTCCAATAATTCAACATCAGTTTCGTGGAGATCGGGTATTTTTAGTTTGGTTTCTTTTTCGGGATCACATGCAAGTGCAGAACCAATTGTGAAAAGACGGTCCTGGATCTCAGCTAAGACACTTGAAATGTTGTGAGATTTTAAATGATCAAGACATAAACCAACAAAAGAATTTAATTCATCAACGGTACCATAAGATTCAATTCTCAGATCTGATTTATAAACCTTGGTTCCGCCTATCAATGACGTTTTTCCTTTGTCGCCGGTCTTCGTATAGATCTTCATTGACATATTAATAATTCAGACCAAACAAGTTTCAGTTTGTATAAAGTTTTGCACAGTTACTGATGAACATACATGCCCACTTTCTCATTTCTTTTATCTGATTCAATGACTCCATCACGCAACCTTACAATACGATGAGCATGATTAGCTATATCTTCTTCGTGTGTTACAAGAACAATTGTATTGCCACTGGAGTGTATCTTGTTAAATATCTCCATGATCTCGTAAGAGGTTTTAGTATCAAGATTTCCGGTAGGCTCATCTGCAAGAATGATAGAAGGATCGTTTACCAATGCCCTGGCAATAGCTACACGTTGACATTGGCCCCCGCTTAATTCATTTGGTTTATGATGGCTCCGATCACTAAGATTCACCATGTCCATTACATGTTTTGCTTTTTCAGTACGAAGTTTTTTACCCATACCTGCATATACAAGTGGTAATGCAACATTATCTAATGCTGTTAATCTTGGTAATAAATTGAATTGCTGAAATACAAACCCGATCTCTTTGTTTCTAATATCCGCAAGCCTGTTGTCTTCGGTTTTGCTAATATCGTGTCCATTTAAAATATAAGTTCCTGAGGATGGTGTATCAAGACAACCTATAATATTCATCAATGTACTTTTGCCCGAACCCGAAGGGCCCATTAATGCTACATATTCATTTCTAAGAATGTCAAGAGCAATGCCTTTTAGCACTTCCAATTCCATTTTGCCCATGAAATAACTCTTCCTGATCTTGTCGAGATGTATTACGCTATTCATATCCTGGTACTTATTATTTTTTTATAACCTTCGGTACTTTAAAAAATTTATCATCATGTGCCGGTGCATTTTTCAACGCTTCTTCACGAGTTATTGATCCTTTTACTTCATCTTCTCTTAACACATTTACATTAGCAGACATGTGTAGTAAAGGTTCAGTTCCTTTCAGATCAAGCTCGTCCAATTTTTCTACAAAACTTATCATCCGCTGCAGATCGTTTTTTATTTCTTCTTTTTCTGCAGCATTAAATTCCAACCGGGATAAATGAGCCAGTTTGTCCACCAAAGCGCCGGTTACTTCCATCCGACAAATATAGTTTTTAGTTGATGGTTTCCGATTGTTCCTTAAAGGATTTTCCGGTTCATTGATGAGTGGTTTTAGCAAAGGGAATAGCACCAAATCAAAAGCGATAAACCGTAAACTCTCATTATCTTCGCCGCCGCATGATAAAAAAGAAAGAAATAGTAATGAGTGGCATCAGGCCAACAGGCTTTTTACATCTCGGAAATTATTTCGGGGCATTGAGAAATTATGTGCGGATGCAGGATGAATACGAATGTTTTTTTATGGTGGCTGATCTGCATTCCCTGACTACGCATCCTGATACTAAGGAACTGAAACAAAATGTTCATCGTGTGCTGGCAGAAAATATTGCCTGCGGTCTTGATCCGGATAAAGTGGCACTTTATTGTCAAAGCCATGTTTATGAAACCAGCGAATTGTATTTGTACCTGAACATGATGGCTTATGTTGGTGAACTTGAAAAGACTACGACCTTCAAAGAAAAAGTAAGACAGCAGCCTGATAATGTAAATGCGGGTTTGTTGACGTACCCCGTTTTACAAACTGCCGATATAATTTTACACAGAGCATCTTTAGTACCTGTGGGTAAGGATCAGGAACAACATCTTGAAATGGCCCGCAATTTTGTTAAGCGTTTCAATCATCGCTACGGCAATGTGTTCCCGGAACCACAGGCCTTTAATTATGGGTCTCAATTGGTGAAAGTGCCAAGCCTTGATGGCGCAGGAAAAATGAGTAAAAGTGAAAACCAATACGCAACACTTTATCTCGCTGACGAGGATGATGTAATCAGGAAAAAAGTAATGCGGGCAAAAACAGATAGTGGTCCTACAGAACAAAACTCTGCAAGGCCTGATTACATTGAAAATATTTTTTTACTGATGAAATTGGTAAGCTCAGAGGAAACAGTAAAAAAGTTTGATGAGGATTATAATAAATGTACCATACGCTATGGTGATATGAAAAAGCAGTTGGGAGAGGATATGGTAAAATTTATATCACCAATAAGAGAAAAAGTAAATGCTATATTGGGGGATGAAAATTATTTGCGGAAGGTAATGGAGCAAGGAGCCGATAAGGCTCATAAAAGTGCGAAGGCTACAATTGAATTGACGAGAGAGGCAATAGGATTAAAATATTTTTAAAAAAACTCAACCCCAAAATCTAAATTTCAAAAAGAAGATTTACTTTGAATGGTTGGAACTAGAGATTGGTAATTTGGAATTTCTCGAAATATGGCAAAATCAAAAACGAAACCTAAGCATATTGCAATAGCTGGTAACATCGGCGCCGGTAAGACTACCCTCACTGAATTATTAAGCAAGCATTACAAATGGATACCACAATTTGAAGATGTAGATCATAACCCTTACCTGTATGATTTTTATGAAGACATGCCACGGTGGAGTTTTAATCTTCAGATTTACTTTTTGAATAGTCGGTTGTCACAATTGGTGGATATTCAAAAAGGAAGTGAAACTGTTATACAGGATAGAACGATCTATGAAGATGCACACATTTTTGCTCCCAACCTTCATGAAATGGGATTGATGAGCAAAAGAGATTTTGATAACTATTTCCAATTTTTTCAGACGCTGAAGCAAATGGTGAAACCACCAGATCTTCTTATTTATCTCAAGGCGTCTGTTCCAACTTTAGTGGGGCAAATCCAGAAAAGAGGAAGAGAGTATGAAGAAAATATCAGGCTTGATTATCTGAAACGATTAAATGAATTCTACAATAAATGGATCGATGCCTATAAAGAAGGCCCATTGCTTGTAATTGATATTGACAAAAATAAGTTTCCTGAGAACGAGGAGCATCTTGGTGAAATTATCCGCAAAGTGGATAGCCAGATCTACGGATTATTTTAGAGGAAGACAAAAATTAACAATTGCTGTTCGGTAAGAGTTCGATTATAAAATATCTTTACAGACACCTCTTATTATACCAATATGAACAGAATACTTTTATTAGGAGTTTTATTTGTCAGCTCAAGTTGTATTGCTCAAAAATCTTTGAGAGATTCACTTTTTAGCGGAAAATTGAAGGCTGATTCTGCATTAGTGGCAAGTAGTAAGGTTGTAAAAGATTCTTCAAAGAAAACCGAAGTTGATCAATTAACTAAAACTTCGACTGATACAATTGCTAAACTAAATGATCCTGCCAAACCAGAATTAAAATATTCAGACAATAATAAGACCTGGAAGAAATTTACGGATGAATACACCAAGATCATTACTACGGAAATGGCAGCCACAAAAAAGATCAAGAAAGGCGGCTATACTGTAACGCTGGAGTATGAAATAAGTACTGATGGTGTTGTGTCTACAAAAAATATTATCTGCGATCCCAAGAGTGAATCTCTGATTGATCTTATTAATGAAAGAATGATGGCGAATGCACCGCAATTAGCTCCCCAAATTG
>JBIOVR010000058.1:0-35137 GCA_044867875.1 Chitinophagaceae bacterium | reverse complement strand
CTATGCAAGTGAAATCTCCCGGCAGCTATTGTATCCTCGAACATTTTGCCGATAATACAGAAGAGATTGAACTTTCAAACTATGGAATGATGCTTTGGGGAAATAGCAGCTATAATTTTGAAGAAGCAGCAATGGGTTGGGTGCCCACTTCAAATTTTGAATACGGGATTTTCAAAGTAAGAAACTGGACACAACCACACCTTATTACTTATATGGAAAGTCATGATGAAGAAAGAATGATGTATAAAAATCTTCAATTTGGAAATGCTGCTGGCACTTATAATACCAGGGATCTTGCCACCGCATTGAAACGAATGGAAATGTGTGCATCATTTTTTACTATGATTCCCGGACCAAAAATGATCTGGGAGTTTGGAGAACTTGGATATGACTACAGTATTAACTATTGTACAAATGGTACTGTAAATAATAATTGCCGTCTTGATCCCAAACCCATTCGTTGGGATTATATGCAAAACATCAGTCGTCAAAGATTGTATGATATCTATTCAGCTTTATTAAAACTTCGGTTTCATCCTTTATATAAAAATGGATTTTTAACTGATCGTGTAACACAAAATCTTGCTGGTGCTTTCAAATGGTTGCAGATAACAACAGACACGTCTAATGTTTGCATCATCGGAAATTTTGATGTGAATACAACAACAGGTACTGTAACCTTTCAAAATGCGGGTACCTGGTATGATTATTTAAATGGAAATACATTTACGGCCACCGGCACTCCGCAAAATATAAGCCTACAGCCCGGAGAATTTCATCTTTATCTTAACCGTAATGTTACAAATGTGGTGACAACCCCAGTGACTAATATCAATAACCAGCCACTAACTTTCAAAGTAAATGTTTATCCCAATCCTTTAATAGAAAACGGAATTGTGGAAATTGAAAATGAAGAATTAGGCGCAGCTTCTATACAATTATATAATGAGTCGGGACAAAAAGTGTTTGAAAGATCTTTGGGAGTACTGGCAAAGGGTCTGCATAAAATTTCACTTGATAAAAGCGAAAGAAAAAGTTTTTCACCGGGAATTTATTTACTTCGCATTTCTGTAAAGAACAGTGCGCAAACGAAAAAGCTATTATTGTATTAATCGTCACTATAAACTACTATGACTGCCGATACATCTAAAAAGCTAAAGACCGCCGAAGTTGAAAAGATCAGTCATATTGATTATTTCAAGATCGCCATATCGGTTGATTGCGTCATTTTTGGTTTTGAGAATAAAGAATTAAGAGTACTGCTTATCAAATCGGATCTTGAAGAATTTGCAGGCAAATGGTCATTACTTGGTGATTTGGTAAAAGTGGAGGAAGATCTTGACAGTGCGCCATATCGTGTGTTAAGACAAAGAACAGGATTAGATGACGTGTTTCTTCAACAGGTAGGAAGTTTTGGAGCAATCAATCGTCACCCATCAGGTCGTGTTATCACGACAGCCTATTATTCCTTAATAAATATCCGTAATCATAAATTAGAGATTACTGACAACGAAGTACACTGGCATTCGCTAAAAAATCTTAAAGACCTTGCTTTCGATCATAAGCAGATCATTGAAACCTGTTTGGAAAGACTTCGGATACAGATCATGGATGAGCCTGTTATTTTTAATTTATTACCGGAGAAATTTTCATTGAGAGAGTTACAGGATCTCTACCAGGCTATTTTAGGAATTAAACTGGATCGGAGAAATTTCAGGAAAAAAATTGCATTAAAAAACTGGTTAGATGATCTTGATGAAATGGAAGATGATGTGCCGCACCGCCCTGGTAAGCTTTATAAGTTAAAAACAGGATTGAAGAAAAACAAGGTTGGGGAAATTGCAGAAAAAGCTAAATAGAACACTTGCTATTTGAAAACAAAGTTTAGACCACACATAGCCGCTAAGTTTTACCCATTGAAGAAAACTCTCGATATTCGGAGCAGCGATTAAAAGATAAAAAAGCTCTTAATATTTTCAGCCATTTTGGCCGTGATTGTTAGATAAGTTGCATTGTAATCCGTTGATTGGTTAAAGATTAAATAAAAAAAAGTTGCAGAAAATGTTGTCGGTTTCATAAATGTGTCTAAATTACACGGCCAAATAGTATTTTTTTATTCACGATAACTACTAATGCTTATGTCCTGCAAAAATCTGCTTAAATCAGTAGCTGTTATTATTCTGCTATGCATATCGCAGTTAATAATGGCTCAAGAAAGAGTTATATCCGGGAGGGTAACTGACTCTAAAGATACTTCCGGTGTTCCGGGTGTTACTATAACAGCAAAGGGAACTAAAACTGGAACTGCCACTAAAAGTGACGGTACATTCACACTCACTGTGCCATCCAATGTTACTACACTTGTTATTAGTTCTGTTGGTTATGCTACACAAGAAGTTTCTATTGGAGGACAAACCTCTATAGATGTTTCATTGGTTGCAACAAGTGCCAATATGAATGAAGTAGTAGTGACCGGTTATGGAACTGCACGAAGAAAGGACCTTACTGGTGCCACCGCTACTCTCAGAGAGAAAGATTTTAATAAAGGAACTTATACTTCTCCTGATCAATTAATTCAGGGTAAAGCTGCCGGTGTTATGGTAATTAATAACACAGGACAACCAGGAGGCTCAACTACAGTCAGAATCAGGGGTAGTTCTTCCATCCGGTCTGGCAATCAGCCTTTATTTGTTGTCGACGGAGTTCCACTATCTGGCGGTTCTGCACGTCCTGGTGGCAATGGGGGCGATTTTGGAAATGATGGAGGTAATCCTCTTAACTTCATCAATCCTAACGATATTGCCAGTATGGAAATATTAAAAGATGCATCTGCTACTGCCATTTACGGTTCAAGAGGTGCAAATGGGGTGATCTTAATTAGTACTAAAAAAGGAAAATCAGGGACTCCTACAGTAGATGTAAGTGCTTCCGTAGGTGCTTCCAACGTTTTAAAAAAATTAGAAGTTTTAGATGCGGGTGAATACAGGAAAGCTTTAGGCGATTACTCAATTACGGGTGGTGATTTCGGGGGAGATGTTGATGCATTTGATGCCATTACACGTACCGCGATAACACAAAACTATAATGTGGCAGTTGGAGGCGGAACTGAAAATGGGCGGTATCGCATTTCTGCAGGTTATCTTAATCAGCAAGGCGTAATAGAAGAATCCAGGCTGAATAAGATCTCGACCAACATAACGACCAGTTTCAGATTTTTAGAAAGTAAAAAATTAGGGCTTGAAATGAATTTGCTTGTTACACAAAGCAATGAGAAAATAGCCCCTATTTCAGCTTTTGTTGGATTTACTGGTAATTTAATATCCCAGGCACTTCAGTGGAATCCTACACATGCTTTAGTTAAACCCGGTACAGATTCAGCATGGATAGATCCGGCAGTGGGTGCTACTACTATTAATCCTCTTGCACAGCTGAGGTATTATGATGACAAAGCAAAAGTTAATACAGTTATTGCTACCATAACTCCTTCTTATAAAATAACCAATGACCTGGAGTATAAATTCTCATACAGTATTAATCGCCAGGTGGGAGTTAGAAGAGGAGAGGTGAACAGGCTCTTAAATGTTGCCGGTATTGAAGGCAGGGGTGCCGCATTCATAACAAATCAGGAACAAACAAATACACAGCTCACAAATACTTTAAATTTCAACAAACAACTGAGCTCGAAATTCAATTTAAATGCAGTTGCAGGTCATGAGTGGTTGACTTTTGACTCAAGAGGAAACGGAACAAGAGCCCTGGATTTTGCAAATGTTGGGTTGCGTTATTATGACATCATGCAATACTCTACCCAAGCCAGCAGGGAGACTTTTTCTTTTGCTAATCCTACAACCGAACTACAATCTTTCTTTGCCCGGGCTATTATAAATTATAACGATAGGTTTTTGGTAACGGGAACAATTAGAGCGGATGGTTCTACCAGGTTTGGTGAGAACAATAAGTATGGGTATTTCCCTTCTGTTGGTGTTGCATGGAATGTATCACGTGAAGATTTTTTGGCAAATGATAATTTCGTAAGCAATTTGAAATTACGCCTGGGATGGGGCCAAACTGGTAATCAGGAATTTCCTTCCGGCGCTTCTTTAGACAGGTTTGTAGTTAGATCAGGAGGCGGAGGATTTGTCCAGTCTAATTATGGTAACCCCGACTTAAAATGGGAAACATCAACAACTACAAATGTGGGAGTTGATTTCAGCCTTTTTAAAGATAGGCTTAGCGGATCCATTGATTATTTTAATAAGAAAACTACCGATGTATTGTTTGAACAGACCATTGCTCAACCCGCACCCAGTGGAAGGATCTGGGTCAATTTAGATGGCTATGTTCTAAATAAAGGCATTGAAATAATGTTAACGGCTAATTTGATGAGAAGCCAGGATATTAATTGGAATCTCGGTACAAATATTTCATTCCTGGATAATATCGTAGAAGGGTTAAGCGGTTTTTATGAAACTGGTGCGCTTAGAGGACAAGGTTTTTCTAATGTAACAGCTCAAAGAGTTATCGCAGGGCAGCCATTAAATGTTTGGTATCTAAGACAGTTTGAAGGACTTGATAAATCAACCGGCCAAAGTGTCTACACGGATGCGGGAAATTCGCTCTTTTACTCTGACAGCCCTAATCCTGATATGCTTTTAGGCGTATCAACAGATTTTAGTTATAAAAGGCTTACGGCAACCATTAACATGAGTGGTACGTTTGGTCATTATATATTCAATAACACGGCAGCTTCGGTATTAGGGATAGGTAATTTAGGAACCAGGAATATAGCAAAAGACCTGATTGGCGGTGAAGTTAAAGAAGCTCTTTCCAATGCTCCTGCTCCATCTACCCGTAATCTGGAAAAAGGCAATTATCTTAAAATGACCAATGCTACTATTGCTTACAGGGTAGGTAATGTGGGAAAAAATCTTAGGAACCTGAATATTTCACTTACTGGTCAAAATTTGTTTGTTATTACTAACTACAAAGGGTTTGATCCGGAAGTTAATACAGATGGAGGCGTGGGTGGAATACCGTCGCTTGGTATTGAGTATATACCATATCCTTCTGCCAGGTTTATTTCTTTAGGAATTACTTTTTCATTATAGTTTAAAACGTTTTTATATGAAACATAATAAAATATTATTGAGTTTCTTTGTAGTTGCACTTGTCGTTATTTCCTGTACGAAACTGGATGAAAGATTTAGGAGTGAACTGACGCAAACCAACGCAGCCAGCATTACCCCTGGCGAGTTACTCGTAAGTGCATATTCATCAATGCAAGGTACGTTCCAGGGAAATGGTAACCTGATTTCTGCAGCGCAGGTTACTACAGACGAAACAATTGTGCCTACTCGTGCAGGCGACTGGGATGATAATGGTGCGTGGAGATCTTTGTTTCTTCATTCCTGGAATGCAGATCATAGTTTTTTATCCGGTGCTTATAGTGCTTTATTGGGAGCACAGTTCGCGGCTTCCAATGTATTGCAGTTTAGTCCTTCTCCTCAACAAGCTGCCGAAGCAAGATTTCTGAGAGCTTTATCTATTTATTGGGTGTTAGATGGCTGGGACCAGGTACCTTATAGAGAAAACCTGACTGATTATAAAATAACTCCAAAAACACTAAAGGGAACAGAAGCGGCGGACTTTATTATAAGCGAATTAAATGCCATCATGGCCACCCTTCCTGATGGCTCGCCTACATCTGCAACTGTGGCAAACAAAGATGCCGCTCGGGCTTTATTAATGAAGGTATATCTAAACAAAGGGGTATTTGCAAACAGGGCTACACCCACTTTTGCTGCTGCGGATATGACCCAGGTAATTACTCTGGCTGACCAAATAATCAATAGCAATAAATATGCTTTGAATGATAATTTCTTCGATGCCTTTGCTCCCGATAATGATGTCAAGTCAAAAGAAAACATCTTCTCTTTTTTAAATACCGGCACTTCTTCAAGAGGGAGTGATGCTATGCGTGGATTTCAATATATGGTAAATCATTACAACATGAACCCGGGTGGATGGAATGGTTGGTCAACACTTTCTAATTTTTATGATAAATTCCAGGCAACCGATAAGAGATTAGGAGGTTATTATAATTATCCTGGTGCACTTCCAAACCCCGGTCAAAAAACAAACGCTGGGTTTCTTATAGGTCAACAATATGATCTAACAACAGGTGCAGCCCTGAACGCCAGGAATCCTGCTTCTGCCCCACTGGCTTTTACCAAGGGAGTGAAAATAAGAGAAACTGACGCAAATACTTTGGAGTTGGCAGGAATAAGAGTCGTCAAATATGTTTTTGACTATGGAACTAGTGGAGATTTTAAAAAGAACGATTATGTTATGTTCAGATATGCTGATGTTTTATTGATGAAAGCTGAGGCAATGTTAAGATCAAACAATGCTGCGGGTGGTTTAACTATTGTAAATTCCATACGTACAAAAAGAGGTGCGACAGCGTTAGCTACTCTTGATCTAAATGCCATGCTTGATGAAAGAGGAATGGAAATGTATTGGGAGAGTTACAGAAGACAAGACCTGATACGGTTTGGAAAATATTTACAGGCTTGGCAGGAAAAACCAGCAGATGCGGGTACTAAGAATCTTTTATTCCCTATCCCCAGCAGTCAGTTGGCTGTTAATCCGAATCTCACACAAAACCCTGGCTATAATTAATATAATAAAAGTTATATAAGCAATACTTAAAAAGGTCATTTGAAAAAATGGCCTTTTTAGTTTTCAGTTATACCGTTAGCTTGCAATACCGAATATGAAAAGATGCGTAGTTATTTTTTGTATCCTATTTTTTTCCGCAAACTTTTTTTCCTGCAAAGAAAAAAAGCAGTTAACCCTTTTTACCCTTGAAAATAATACAGGTATTAACTTCATCAATAAAGTAGAGAACACTAAGGACTTCAATATTTTCACTTACCGGAATTTTTATAATGGTGGTGGTGTAGCTATCGGGGATATCAATAACGACAGTTTGCCGGATGTGTTTATGACTTCCAATATGGAGGGGAATAAGCTTTATTTGAACAAAGGAAATTTTAAGTTTGAAGATGTTTCAATAAAAGCAGGGATCGAAGAAAAAGGGAAATGGAATACAGGCGTGGTGATGGCCGATATTAACGCGGATGGCTGGCTTGATATATATGTTTGCAATGCGGGTATTGATAAATGGAAGAACCAGGATGGCAATAAGCTTTTTATTAATAATCATGACCTGACATTTACAGAAAAAGCAAAAGAATACGGATTGGATGAAAAGGGTTACACTACACATGCCGCTTTTTTTGATTATGATCTTGATGGTGACCTGGATTGTTATATCCTGAATAATAGTTTTATCCCTGTAAATACACTGAATTATGAAAGCAAAAGAGAGCTTCGTGCCGAAGATTGGCCTGTAGAAGATTTTGTGAAAGGGGGCGGTGATAAATTATTGCGAAATGATGGCGGATATTTCAAAGATGTAAGTAATGAAGCAAATATTTATGGCAGTTTGATCGGGTTTGGCCTTGGCGTAACAGTGGGGGATGTAAACGGTGATCATTATCCTGATCTGTATATCTCAAACGATTTTTTTGAAAGAGATTATTTATATATCAATCAGCAAAACGGAACATTTAAGGAAGAACTGCCGCAATGGATAGAGCATACAAGCCTTGCTTCTATGGGCGCCGACCTTGCTGATATAAACAATGATGGCTATCCTGATATTTTTACAACAGATATGCTACCTGCTGATGACTATCGTTTAAAAACAACCTCCTCATTTGATGGTTATGATATTTATCACAAAAAGGAACTACAGGGATTCTATCATCAATTTCAGCAGAATGCTTTACAGGTAAATAATGGCAATGGAAAATTCCGGGAAACAGCCTACTTCAGTGGTGTTGCAGCCAGCGATTGGAGTTGGGGCGCCTTGATGTTTGACGCTGATAATGATGGGATGAATGATATCTACGTTTGTAATGGTATCAATAAAGATCTGATTGACCAGGATTTTATTGACTTTTTTGCCAATGATATAATTCAGAAAATGGTAATGTCAGGAGAGAAAAAAGAAGTGCAGCAAATTGTTGATAGCATGCCTTCTGTTCCAATATTGAATAAAGCATTTCGAAATAATGGCAATCTTAAATTTTCTGATGAGGGCATTAATTGGGGATTTACTCAACCCTCATTTTCCAATGGTGCTGCTTATGGCGATCTTGATAATGATGGCGATCTTGATTTAATAGTGAATAATGTGAACATGCCATGTTTTGTATATAAGAATAATAGTCGGGAGATCAATGGCAATCACTTTATTTCATTTCAATTGGAAGGTAAAGCGCCAAATAAATTTGCGATCGGTGCTAAAATAGAAGTGCAAATCGATTCAGCAACTTTAACAAGAGAATTGATACCCAGCCGGGGATTCCAATCAAGCACAGATTATAGAATTGTAATTGGCTTGGGAAATAAAAAACCTGCTTCCGCAAAAATTATTTGGCCTGATAGATCAGAATCTTATATCAAAGATCCTGTGGTAAATAAGAATTATCTAATACGTCAACCAGATATTGCGATTCAAACTGCAATACCATCATCAACTCTTCCTTTTCTGACAGAACCAGCAAACCAGCAATTTGATAAACATGTTGAGAATACATTTTTTGTAGATTATTATAATGAAAGAAATGTTCCCGTGATGTTATCAAGAGAAGGACCTAAAGCTGCCGTTACTGACGTAAATAAAGATGGTTTACAGGATGTCTTTATTGGTGGCGCAAAAGGACAAGCCGCACAATTATATTTTCAAACTAAAAATGGATTTGTAAAAAGCAGTCAAAAAACTTTTGAAGTGGATAAAGAGTTTGAAGACGTGGCAGTTTTATTTTTTGATTGCGATAAAGATGGTGATGAAGATCTGTTTGTTGGTGCAGGGGGCAACGATCTGCCGCCGAGAAACCCTTATTTAAAACATCGGCTTTATAAAAATGATGGCAAGGGAAATTTTAAAAAAGATACAACAGCTTTCGCAGAAAATAATTCAAACATAGCAGTAGCCGTTGCAAATGACTATGATGGCGATGGAGATCTTGATCTTTTTGTTGGCGGTAGAAGCTTATCCTATAACTATGGAGCCGATCCACAAAGCTATATTTATGAAAATGATGGCAAAGGACGTTTTAAAGACGTAACTCAGGAGTTAAACTCTGCAATTGCAAATATTGGAATGGTAACTGGTGCCGCTTGGACAGATGTAACCGGTGATAAGAAAAATGAACTTGTAATTGTTGGTGAATGGATGACACCAAGGATATTTTCTTATAGTAATGGAAAGATGAATGAGCTAACCACTAACATGAACAATATGTTTGGATGGTGGCAATCAGTAAACGTAGCAGATCTTGATGGAGATGGCGATAATGATCTTGTGTTAGGAAACTATGGGAATAATTTTTACCTGCGTCCTGATCAGCAACACTCGGTAAAACTTTGGATGAATGATTTTGATAAGAATACATTATCGGATAAAATTTTTTCAAGAACAATAGATGGAAAAGATGTTCCTGTTTTCTTAAAAAGGGAATTTACCGATGCATTACCATCATTGAAAAAAGAAAATTTAAAGCATCACGAGTTTGCGAAAAAAACAATACAAACACTTTTTGAACCGGTATCAGTGCAATCTTCTACTGTAAAAACATTTAACTACAGCAATAATGTAATTGCCTGGAACGAAGGCAATGGAAAGTTTACAATAATGGTATTGCCATTGGAAGTACAACTGTCGAGTGTAAATGCAGTACTTTGTAAAGACATTAATAATGACGGAAAATTAGATAGTATCCTGGGCGGAAATATCACAGAATGCCTTCCTCAATTCGGGCGATTGGATGCTAATTATGGCATTGTACTAAAAAATAACGGAAACAGGCAATTTGCCGTAATAGATCCAGCAAAGACTGGTATATCTGTCACAGGTATGGTAAGAGATATTGCATGGATGAACGGGCAAAAGGAGGATTATATTTTGTTTTTACGAAATAATGAATATCCTATAATGTATAGACTAACAAAACAAAATTTGGGCAATAGAATTACGGAACGATGAAGAGTGCGACGCAACATCATCTTAATAGTAGTACTAAAGTTGGGTACATAATCATACTTCCAATAATCATGTTGGTCAGTTTCCTTTTTTCGTGTAATGAAAAAAAGGAAGAAGTACAAGCAATGTTTGAAGTCCTGGACAGTAAAACAACAGGAATTGATTTTACAAACAAACTGACACCGACCCCGCAATTCAATATGTTCAAGTATATGTATTTCTATAATGGCGCCGGTGTGGGAGTTGGTGATTTTAACAATGATGGACTTAGTGATATTTTCTTTTCATCGAACCAGGGGGAGAATAAAATTTATTTGAATGAAGGAGGAATGAAGTTTAAAGATGTGACGAAAGAAGCAAGGATACCACAAGATGGCGGGTGGAGCACCGGAGTTTCTGTTGTTGATATTAATAATGATGGCTTGTTGGATATTTATGTATGCCGGGTTGGTAATTATGAAACATTGAAAAGCAAGAATCAATTTTTGATCTGTAAAGGAAAAGATGCGAATGGTGTGCCTTATTATGAAGATGAAGCTGGGAAGTTAGGTCTTGCCTTCAGCGGCTTTGGCACCCAGGCGGCTTTTTTCGATTATGATCTTGATGGAGATCTTGATTTTTTTCTAATAAATCACTCACTTCGTTTTAATGGAACCTTTAATGAACGTTCTTCTTACCTGAATACATTTGATACACTCGCTGCTGATTATCTTTTCAGAAATGAATCCCCCTCTGGAGGGGGCAAGGGGGAGGTAAAATTTGTTGATGTATCTGCGACCACCGGAATTAACAGGTCAATTATCGGGTATGGTCTTGGTCTTTCTGTTGCAGATATAAATCTTGATGGCTATCCTGATCTCTATATCGGAAATGATTTTCAGGAAAACGATTATCTCTACATTAATCAGAAGAATGGAACTTTCATAGATACTCTGGAAGGCAGCATTATGCACACAAGCCAATTTAGCATGGGTACTGATGTGGCCGATATTACAAATGATGGATTTCCCGAGATCATTTCAATTGATATGATGCCTGAGGATCCTTACATTTTAAAAAGATCACTAGGCGAAAATGAATATGACCTTTTTCACTTCAAGATCAGGCATGGTTATCATCCTCAGTTTGCACGAAACGCCCTGCAGCTAAACAGGAGAAATGGCTTGTTCAGTGAAATTGGTTTTTACAGTAATGTATATGCAACAGACTGGAGCTGGGCAGCGTTGTGGACAGATTTTGATAATGATGGCTGGAAGGACCTGTTTATCAGTAATGGTATACCCAAAAGGTTGAATGATATGGATTATATAAATCATATCAGTAATGATGAACTGCAGGAAAAAATAAGGACAAACCGTGTTGATGAAAATGACATGGCGCTGATAGAAAAATTTCCGCAAATAAAGCTGGCCAATAAATTCTATTTGAATAAGGGCGAAGCAAAGTTTGTGGATGCAGCTTCGATGATCAGGAATGATCAAAAAACATATTCCAACGGTGCTGCTTATGCTGATTTTGATAATGATGGAGACATGGATATGGTAGTTAATAATGTGGACGAGCCAGCTTTGATCTATAAAAATCTTTCAAATAATGATGGTATAAAAAAATCATTTCTTGAACTAAAATTAAAAGGGTCTTCTGAAAATTTAAATGCAATCGGTACAAAAGCAATTGTATTTACAAAAAATGAGGTGAGGACCTATGAAAAATTCCCGGTAAGGGGTTTCCAGGGTAGCATGGAAGTACCCTTACATATCGGTCTTGATAATACTACTCTTGATTCAATCTTGCTTGTGTGGCCTGATAATTCTTATGAAAAATTAAGGAGTGTAAAAGATTCAATTCTAAATATTGAATACAGGCAAGGATTGCCACAATTTAATTACGACTTGATCAGGCAGCATAGTTTTAACCCGGTGAAGAAAACAGATGATATTACAATTGAAACAGGTTTGTCATACCTGCATGAAGAAAATCCCTTCAATGAATTTGACCGTGAACCACTAATCCCTTTCATGACTTCAAGAGAAGGGCCTGCATTAGCAGTTGGTGATATAAATGCAGATGGGTTGGATGATGTATTTATCGGCTCTTCGAAATTTAAAAAACCTGCTTTGTTCATCCAGCAATCAAATGGTAAGTTTTTGAGATCAGTTCAGCCTACATTGGATGCTGATAGTACTTACGAAGATGTGGACGCAGTTTGGATAGATGTAAATAATGATTCGTTCAATGATCTTGTAGTTGCCAGTGGTGGGAATGAATACTACGGGAATAGTGATTTTTTATTGCCAAGAGTTTATTTAAATGATGGCAAAGGAGGTCTTAATCGGTTAACTGATGCTTTTGATAGAAATGTAATGTTAACAGCATCCTGCGTTGTGCCTTATGATTTTAATAGCGATGGATCCGTTGATCTTTTCATTGGAGGCAGGGCTGTTCCAAATGAATATGGAGTAATACCACGATCTTATTTATTAAGAAATGATGGCAAAGGAAAATTTACTGATGTGACGGAACAATACAGTAAAGAGTTATCACAAGCAGGTTTTGTAAAACAAGCAACATGGAATGACATGGATAATGATGGAGATAAAGACCTGGTGCTATCGTTAGAATGGGATGGCATAGCTGCATTCATAAATGATAAAGGAAAATTTTCTAAAAAATATCTTACTGATAAAAAAGGCTGGTGGAATTTTACATTGCCTGTTGATGTTGATGGCGATGGCGATCTTGACCTGGTGGCCGGCAACCTTGGACAAAACAACCGTTTAAAAGCCTCTGTTCAAAAACCTGTTCGTCTTTATTACAATGACTATGATGGGAATGGTAAAAAGGAACAAGTGCTTACTTATTATCTCCGCGATAAAGAAATTCCGTTTGCTACCAAAGATGAATTGGTAAAACAAATACCTGAGTTGAAGAAGAAATATTTATATGCTGAGGAATTTGCTAAAGCTAGTTTGACCGATATTTTTAAAAAAGAAAAACTTGAAAAAGCAGAGATGCTTACAGCCAATTATTTTTCAAATGTTATTCTAATAAATAATGGCAATTGGAATTTTACTTTAAAAGAATTACCCTGGGAAGCACAGCTTACTTCTTACCGTGATGCAGTAATAGCAGATGTAAATAATGATAATAAGCCTGATATTTTACTGGTCGGAAACTTTTATCCAAATAATATTCAGATGGGAGAATATGATGGCGATTATGGAACGGTCTTATTAAATAATGGCAATGGAAACTTCAGTTGCTCTTTATTAAACGGATGTATTATAAAAGGTGAAGTGCGTCATATAAGGAAAATAAACGCAGGTAAAAAAGAATCATTCATTCTTGCAAGGAATAATGATAGTCTGAAAGTGATCAGCTTTCGTTGATCAGAAAATCGGGTAATATAGTTTAGTGATCCATTTTGACGTGTCTGTTTCTTTCAACCTGTCGGTAATTAAAAGCTGGTAAGGAATAGCCGGGGAATTATATTTATAATCTGAGCGATAATTTTCAATTTCTTGTAAAGTGCTTTCAATTGTAAATGGTCCACCTTGTATCTCTGCTTCTAAAATATTACCTCCTTTCAATAAAAATTTTGGAGCAAATTCATTTGTTCGTGGCAATGCTTTGTCTACGGGGATGGCACTCATTGCCTCAAAATGCGAGCTGTCGAACCTCACCACATTCAGCATAGGAAAATTTTTTTCAATGGCATTGTTCTGAATAATATATTTTCTCAGGTCCTGGATCATTGCATCAATTTCCTGCAGATTGGGGTTGTGTTCAAATGAACGGCGCACGGCTATCAATACCGAGTCGGTAACCAATGTTTTCTTTATTTCAACGCCATAAATGTTTTTCGTTTTCTCAAGAAAGATTTTCATGCTTTGAAGGATCTCATTCATGTTTTTTTCTGTTGCCCTTGCACGCCTGTACTGGGAGAAGCGTCTAAAAGGATTATTACTGGTCATTTGCTCTGCATGCCAGCCAATCTTCATAATATCATCTTCTATAGGAACGAGCTCCAGCCTGCTGTTAACAGTGTCTTTACCTGAACAAATATCAATATCAAATACACTGGATATTTTTGGTTTGATCGAATATGTTTGGTTATCATAATTAAAAGGAGTTTCACCCGGCCACAATTTTTTCCAGTTGTTTTCATCAATAAGTGTACGGGAGACACCCGGTAAAGCAACAGGCAATGAAATAGATGCCTCGATTTTAAGCCTGCCTGGTATTAATAGATATACCGAAATCAACGCTGCCGCGAATAGCAAAATCAATCCTATTAATATTTTTTTCATAAACTGTATATTCAAAAGACTGGCAAAAATAGGCAGAGGATCTTAAATAGTTGATACTATTAACAACTACAAATGTTTGAAACAAATCATTATAAAACCTGATGGAATCCGGATTTTCATTGGTACTTTCCATATCGGATTCGTATCCATAGCGATCCCTTCTTAGCCGTTATTTATGAATTAATAAATTAAAATAAATGAACAGAAATTTAGTTATCTGGTCGATCACTGTTGCACTCGGTGGATTTTTGTTTGGAATGGATGTGGCCGTAATATCCGGAGCAGAACAAGTGATACAACAACTTTGGGGTTTAAGTAAACTGATGCATGGCACAGCCATCGCTATGGCATTATATGGGACAATAGTTGGCGCTATCATTGGCAGTTTTCCTGCAAATAAATTTGGGCGAAAAAAAACATTGCTTTGGATCGGGATCATTTTTCTTATTTCATCAGTAGGCGCTGCGATCGCACAAGATGTAAATACGTTTATGATTTTCAGGTTCCTTGGCGGTTTTGCTATCGGAGCTTCTTCAGTCGTTGCTCCAATTTATATTTCTGAAATAGCTCCTCCAAAATATCGTGGTCGTTTAGCAGCTTCTTTCCAATTGAATATTGTTGCCGGGATCTTGTTTGCTTACTTATCAAATTATTTATTACAAGGAGTGGGTGGAGAAAATGATTGGCGTTATATGCTTGGGGTTGTAGCCATTCCTTCTTTGTTGTTTTCGATCTTTATGTGGTTTACTCCCGAAAGTCCCCGGTGGCTGATCCTGTACAGGAACAATGAAACAGAAGCAAGAAAAATTTTTGCATTAAGCGGGGCACCTGCAGATGAAATAATTCACGAAATAAAAAATTCAATACAGCAGCAAAAAAAGGAGTCACTTTTCTCAGGAAAATTTAACCGGTATATACTGCTTGCATTTCTTATCGCTTTTTTTAACCAGCTCTCCGGTATTAATGCCATTATATATTTTGCACCAAGGGTATTTAAAATGGCAGGATTGGAAAAAAGCAGCGCATTTCTTTCCAGTGTAGGCATTGGAGTTGTAAATTTTATTTTCACATTAGTAGGCTGGTATCTCATAGATCGTCTTGGGAGAAGAACATTAATGTATATAGGCTCTGTCGGGTATATTGTTTCCTTATCACTGATCGCATTTTCTTTTTCAGGTGATACACATGCAGGTATAACATGGTTTGTATTTCTTTTTATTGCTGCACATGCTATTGGACAAGGTGCCGTCATCTGGGTTTTTATCTCTGAAGTTTTTCCAAATTCAGTTCGGGCAGCAGGTATGTCATTGGGTAGTTTGACCCATTGGTTATTTGCAGCATTGATATCCCAAACATTTACATTTTTTGCTGAATCGCCATCAATAGGCCCCCAAAGAATATTTCTATTCTTTGCAGTAATGATGGTATTTCAATTATTATTTGTATGGAAATTAATGCCGGAAACAAAGGGTATAGCTTTGGAAGACATGAAATCAAGAATAGGTAATTAAAAAATTTCTGATGGAAAAAATTCTTTGTATTGGCGAAGCATTGATCGACATGATCTGCACCGATAAAGGAAAGCCCTTATCAGAAGGAGAGAATTTTTTAAAAAAACCGGGCGGCGCACCCACAAATGTTGCTGCTGCTATTGCGGCCTTGGGTGGTGATGTGGAATTAGCTGCCAAGATTGGCAAAGATCCCTTTGGTCAACATCTTATTAATGTGATGGACTCATTTGGGGTAAGCACAAAATGGATGTTACAGGATGAAAATTATTTTACCACATTCGCTTTTGTCTCATTGATGGAAGATGGAGAAAGAGATTTTTATTTTAACCGCGGCGCTGATGGGCAATTGAATCGTGATGAAGTAGATGCCATCAATCTTGAAAAATTTTCGATAGTTCATTTTGGATCAGCCACTGCTTTTTTACCCGGTCCATTGCAAATTGCTTATCAAAGCCTTCTTCAAAAATCATTGCTGCAGGAAATATTTATCAGCTTCGATCCAAACTATAGAAGCCTATTGTTTCAAAACGATCAGCGATCATTCATTGACCAGAGCTGGAATTTTTTAGATTGTTGTCACTTCTATAAAGTAAGTAATGAAGAGGCGATGCTGCTGACCGGACGTTCAACCTTAACAGACGCTGTGAACGATCTTCTGCTAAGAACAACATCAGTATTTGCGATCACCTTAGGAAAAGAAGGAACCTTGCTTGGCTTTGATGGAGAAACAAAGATCATTCCCAGTATCGAAATAAACGCCATTGATACAACCGGTGCCGGCGATGCATTTGTGGGAGCCGTGTTATTCCAGTTGGCAGACAGGCCAGTAAAAGAAATCAGGTCATTGCCAATGTCAGTATGGGAACAGATAATTGCTAATGCTAATAAGGCAGGTGCAAGAACCTGTGAGTACATGGGTGCCATGGAGGCATTTAAACATTTAAGCGGAGATATATTTATATGAAAAGTTTAAGCATTTCGTACTGCTGTCACATTCATTTTTTATTTTGAAGCCGAAAAGAATTTTTTATGGACCGGCTTTATTACTACTATTAAACAATTCTTGCGTTGCACTCTTTTGCTTTAGGTAATTCTCTTCAATATTTTTATTTTGATGGGGTTTTTCTGACCCGCTAGGACTGCTTTCTACTACCTTTAATAGTCAACCAGTTTCGGTAGTGAATGTTCTATCGCCGACATAATATCATTTTGGCAGTAAGCATCTCACACATTGAAGTAAATGGTTTATATCTGGGTGATTCAAATGCGACTTTCGTAATACGAAACACCTTCTAATACTCCTTCTGAGAGGTTTTTCCGAGCGAAATAAATATCCTTTAAATTCTTTAGTGAGGCCATTTCCGGGCTATGGTTTGCTACTACAATTCCTTTAACTCTGCCTTTAAGCATATCTATATCGTTACCGCTATTTCCTGCTGTTAAAAATTTCTCAACCGGTGTTTTCCATTTATTACTTAGAAAACGTATCGCATTGCCTTTGCTGGCACGGAAAGGAAGGATATCAAGAAAATGATTTTCTGTCAATAATAACTTTGCTCTTAGCTTATTTTCATGAAGAAGTTTATAAATAAAATTAAGATCCTCATCAGTAAAATCTTTATCAACATAATAACTTAGTTTAAATTCACGTTGCGCCGCTGCTTCTTGCGGTATCAGTTTTGGAAAACCAATCAATAACTTTTCAATCTCATCTCTTTTCCACATATAAGAAATATGATTTTCCCAACCTTTGTCAGGTTCATAATCGGGTATATAAAAAATTTCAGAACCTGCACTGCAAATAAGAATGTCGGGTTCAGGAAGCTCATATTCTTTTATTGCCTTTTTTACTAATTCCAAATTTCTTCCACTTGCCAGGCCAAAACCAAGATCATTGTCATTATCATTTATCCATTGTTTTAACTCCGCCAAGCCGTTTGTCTGTTGACCATCGACAAGAGTCCCGTCAATATCTGAGATCAGAAAATATTTGACAAAAGATAATTTTTTCCCATAAGGAATATCACGACCCAATCCCTCTTGCTGGTTTTTTTCTTCCCTCGCTTTTTCAACTAGGGAAACATAATCACTTGAATGATTCTGCCATGAGTAAGTTTTATCAGTACAAAGAATTCCATTTTCAGAGTAACGTTGCCATAAGCTTTGATCGGTAATTATTTTTTTTATAGCATAGGAAATCGCACTTGGTTGTTCCACATTTATTACTAATCCATTATGGCAATGATGGATGATCTCCTTCGGTCCGCCTTTTGACGATGCAATAACAGGTAACCCGCAGGCTGCTGCTTCTAACACAGTTAATCCAAAATTTTCTCCTGGAGTTGCATTTACAAAAACACCTTTTTTTCTTGCAGCTAATCTATATATCTCTGGAACTTCCTGTTGCGGATCATTTTTTTTTGGAATTGCCATCTTTCCATACAGATCATATTTATCCATCAACAGCAAAAGATTCGTGAGTATTTCCTGTTCTTCCTCAGCCATTTTTGAAATGTCTTTTCTTACACCCGCGAAAATGGCAAGATTAGCCATTGTTTGCAATTCTTTGTCTTCACCATACGCCTGTATGATAGCTTCAAAATTTTTTCTTTTGTCTGCTCTTCCGATTGAAACGATCAAAGGCTTTGCTGGGTTAAATAGAAATTTTTCAATTTCTTGGTTAACTCTGTTCACTGCCTGTTCTTGTTCAAGAGTAAATTTGAAAGAAGGCATATCAAACCTGTAATAAGGATAAAATGCGGTGCTGTTGAAACCTGGCGGTATTACAACAAATCTTGCGTCTTGTGCGGCGTCGTATAATTTGTATTGAGTATCTATTTCGTGATGAGTGCTGGCAATGACGTAATCGGCACTACGCAAAACTGATTCTTCGATCCTGATCCTATGATCGATCTTAAATGTGTGATTTAATTTTTCCTCTGCGTATCCCTGACTCAATAAAATTTTTTTCTTATTTCTTCCTAATGAATGTCCCGTTGCAAAGAATGGAATACCATAGATCTTCGAAAGCTGTTGTGCAATATAATTTCCATCCGCATAGTGACCATGGACAATATCTGGGTAATCATCTTCCTGCTCGATGAAACGAATGGTTTTATCTGTAAACTCATCTAAATGATCCCAAAGGCTTTCTTTTCTTCTATATCCTGAACCGCCACAATTAATTCTTACTATTCTTGCCTTATCATTAATTTGCTCTATCGGTTCTGAATAAGAAGATGCGACGCGTTTGTCAGAAATACGTCTGGTAAAGAGATCAACCTTTCGTATGCTTTTGTTTTCCGATAATGAATTAAGTAATTCTAAAACGTATTTCACTTGTCCGCCTGTGTCTTTATCTTTTCCGATCTCTGGATTCGTTGATCGAATGAGACCATGAGGACTAAACAGCTGAATGTAATAACCAGTCATGAAACAAATTTACTTTATAATAATGCCGATCGATATTAGAATGTTCTTAGAAAACATTGGAACAAAATTAAAAATGTTGAAAACCTTCGCTTTAGGAAATTCAGCATTCTATTTGAATTAAAATATTTTTGCTTTTAAATAGAAAATCGATGTATTCAGGTGCAGGTTTTAGCGATTGGGAGATTGGAGATATAACCGTTTATATTCATAACGGCGATTATCATTTATTTCATTTGATCATCCCGAATCATGATTACATAGCTCATGCAGTTTCAAAAGACGGTCTTGCCTGGCGTAGAACAAAAAATGCAATATTTGTCGGCGATCCTGGTGAATGGGACGATGATATGCTTTGGACAATGCATGTATATTCGCAAGAGAACAAATTTTTCATGTATTATACGGGTCTGCAACGTGTCGATAAAGGAATTAATTCACGAATCGGGTTAGCAGAATCAGCTGATCTTTTGCATTGGAATAAAGTGAAAGGAGCTTACCTACCGATTGATTTAAAAAAGGGTTATTATGAGTGCCTTGATGACAATCCCCGTGGTTGGTTAAGCTTTCGGGATCCATTTTATTTTGAACATAATGGTAATTCTTACGTTTTGTTTTGTGGCAGAAAAAATTTTGGGCCAATTTCCCGCCGAGGTTGCGTTGGACTGTTACAAATAGAAGGCGATAAATATTTATTGCAGGAATCACTTATCTATCCAATGGTTTATGATGATGTAGAATGTCCCTGCATTTTTGAATTAGACGGTCGCTTTTATATCATTGGTTCAATAAGAGAGGATGTAAAAGTTCGCTATTGGGTAAGCGACAAGTTTGTTGGTAAATACAAAACTTTTCACTCCGATTTTTTGTTGCCGGAAGGTAATTATGCTGCACGTATTACATGGGACGGCGATCACTTATTACTTTATAATTTCTTTTTTACGTATGGAGCTATTAATTCATTGCGTGTATTACCACCACCCAAAGAACTTTCCACTGATTTGTATGGACGACTGATATTAAAGAGTTTTTATCGTTGGGAGCAAATGGTAACAAACACAACGTTGCAAAAAGATTTTGGCACGCCGGTTCGGTTGTTAAAAAATGCTACAGCGAATTTTATGATTGAAGATGACAAATGGATCTGTAGTTCAGAAAGCGGATATGAGATTTTTTATTTTGATCAACCTTCTGATAATTTTATTTGGGAAGGAAAGATCAGAAATAATGGGTTGGGCAAATTCGGGATCGTCGCTCATATCGACCAGGAAAGCAATGGTTATTTTATTTCCATCGATCTTATTGAGGGGCTTATTCAATTGCGTTCGTGGGGATATAATCCTTCGAACAACCGTCAAAATTTTATCTTTAGCAACCTTCAGTCAAACGTATGTGTTGTTCCACCGTCAGGTTCCATTCATTTTAAGCTGATATGTTATGGAAATTACATTGAATTATCTGTTGACGGTGAGGTAAAGCTTACATTAATGGATTATATATGGAGCGGTCCCGGGATGGGACTATATACTACCGCATCATCGATCATACTGGAAGAATCGATTATAAAAACTTTACCGCAGGTTGTACAGGAATATGCAAGCCAGGAAGTAACACAGAAAAATATGTAGCAAAATACGATCTGGCCTTAAGCTTCCGCGAAAAAATAATTGGGTAACAAAAAGAAATATTAATAAACGGGGCTGCTGCTGTTTTTTCCTAATTCAAGGCTGGTAGCCGAAGGTATTGTTATTATAAATGTAGTTCCTTTACTCACGATGGAACGAACTTTGATAAATCCTTTATGCAATTTAATAATTCGGTCTGCCATTGATAATCCCAATCCAAAACCCCGGCCTTCTGTGGCCATGTTGGCTCGATAAAAAGGCTGAAAGATGTTTTCGATCTCTTCAGCCGGAATTCCAATACCCTTGTCTTCAATCTCTATTTGAATATTGTTTTCGCCAGTTCTTAAACTAATATCCGCTTCATGATTATCAGAATATTTGCAAGCGTTCAAAGCAATATTTTTTATCGCTGTCAAAAGCAAAGCCTCATTTCCGAAAACTAATAACTTTTCTTCTTCTTCCGGCATATTATCGAAATTTAGGATCACTAAATATTGGCTGCTGATCTTAGAGATCTCTGATGGAATTCGCATAAGTATTTCGTCGATGCGGACCAAGTCTATATCAAGCCCACCTTTATTGCCAGATGCTCTTGCAAATTCTAAAAGTGTGAGCGTTAGCTTCCCCATATGCCGTACATCATGATAAACGGATCTGATCACTTTTTGATATTCCTCACTTGATCTTTCCTTTTCAAGTATCACTTCTAACTGACTTGAAATAGATGTGAGGGGAGTTGATAGTTCGTGTGATGCGTTTGAAATAAATCTTCGTTGCAATTCAAAACCTTCCTGGAGTTTATTAAGCAATTGATTAAACGTATCAGCCAAATAGTGCCATTCGTCTTTGACCTTACCAGTAGATACTCTTCTTGTGAGATTCTGAACAGTTATATCAGAAACGTCATCTGCAATTTTTTTGATGGGACGTAAAAGGCGCTGCGAAAAAATATATCCTATGATCAATGCAGAGATAATACCTACAACGAAGCCTATTATCAGGATAGTTTTCAATCGGGCAAGATTCATTCTTCCATCATTATCGTTTGCAGCTGAAATAATGAATACTTTAATATTATTATCATCGTGTTTATACGCGATAGCTTCTTTATTTCCACTTGTAAAATAAATTTCATCACTTTTTCCTCGCAAATTATCAAGTTCTTCTTTGTCCACTTTTATTCTATCTCCTGCTACATCGCTATACCTATAGATCTCATGTTCATTGGAATCATAAACCTGTATAACTTTTTCCATGAGTGATACGGCGGTTAGAGAATCAAATTGTCGTATCAGGTTTGGATCAAATATTTCTCTCCTTGCGAGTAGGCGTCCAATGGTGATCGCCCGGTTTGTTAAACGGGTTTTCATTGTTTTTACTCTCTCGTTTGCAGAAATATAGTAAACAGATCCGCAAACAATGCTCATAATAATAAACACAAAGAGCACAAACAAAATCGTAATGCGAATTCGTACAGGCATGTTTTTAAATCAGCTTTCTTTAAGAATATATCCCATTCCCACGTGGGTTTGAATTAATTTATGTTCAAATTTTTTATCTATCTTATTTCTGAGATAGTTTATATAAACATCAATAACATTTGTGCTTCTCTCAAAATCGATATCCCAAACATTCATTGCAAGGTCGGCACGGGAAACAACTTTGTTCTTATTGCGCAACAAGTATTCGAGTAATTGAAACTCCTTTGCTGTTAAATTTATTTTTACTCCAGCTCGGATTACTTCTTTGCTTTCCAAATTCATTTCAAGATCATCAGCTTGCAAAATACTTCCTACCGGCAATTGCTGAAACATAGTTCTTTTCAACAATACCCTGATCTTTAGGAGCAATTCCTTGAATTCAAAAGGTTTTACTATATAGTCATCCGCCCCGGAATCATAACCCTCGATCTTATCATCGATTGTGGGCAGAGAGGTAACCATTATGATTGGAATATTTGGATTTTCTCTCCTGATCATTTTACATAGCTCAAAACCATTGATACCAGGCAAATTAATGTCGAGTATCAGCAGATTAAACTTGAATGACTTAAATACCCTGTAACCGATATTGCCATCATAGGCCACTTCTACGCGGTAACCTTTCTCTTCTAGACCAAACTTTAATGTGTCGGCAATTTTGCGTTCATCCTCTACTATCAAAATCTTTCTTTCATCCATCGTCACCTTTTTATAAGTCGAACTAAGGTAATTATTTACAGCATCTTTCGGCGGTTTTAATCACATTCTAATGTGAGTTTAATTCAGTCCTAAGTTCCGTGCATTATTTTACAGGTCTGAATAACAAATTATGTTTAGAACAATTTTATTGCCAGTTGATTTTGAGATAAACACAGAAATGGCTGTGAAGAAAGCCCTTGAATTATCGGATTCGGGGCAGACGGTAATTCACCTTTTTCATGTTCAAAAACCAGCAATGCCGTGGAACTCTATTTGGGGAAATGAAATTTTTCAAGCTGACAGTGAAAATCAAATTCCATCTAAACTCATTCAATGGAAGAGATTAATAGAAGAAAATTATCCCGATGTAAAAGTGGTAGCCGATTTAGTTTATTCAATGAAGATCGAAAAATCAATTATTGAAAAAGCAAAGGAGATAAAAGCTGATATTATAGTTATTGGCAAACATTCTCATCATAACTGGCTGACGTTTAGGAATACGGTGTTTCCCAACAACATTGCAAAGGCAACTGGTTACCCTGTTCTTACATTCAAGCCTGGCTCAATCTACACTAAATTAAGATCGATAGTTGTACCGGTTGGGCCTGAAGTTCCCCAAAGAAAAGTAGATCTAATAATATCCTTGAAACAAAAATTCCGCATCACGATTCATCTTGTAACAGTGATCAGCAAAAAGCAAAACGCAAACAAATTTTCGGGTTACTCGTTGCTAGAAACGTATCGTTACTTAAAAGATATTGTACAATGCCCGCTGGATCACGAAGTATTACATGGTGAAAATGTGGCGCAATCTGCCTTTGAATATGCAAAAAGTATTAAGGCTGATATGTTGCTTGTAGAACCTGAATCTGAAACAAAACTTTCATCCTTTCCAAACAAACACATCATTGATGAGTTAAAACCTAATTCAAAATTGCAAATACTGGCAGTACAATCATAAAAAGCTAAAAATCATATATGAAAAAAATAATTTTTATACCTCTTTTGCTTATAGTCTTTTCTGCTTTTACTCAGGATCTTAATAATGCGGAGGATTTATTGTACTACAAAAAATTTGAAAGTGCAGCAGATTTATTGAACCAAATATTAAAAAATGACCCTGATAATACTGAAGCATGGTATCTGCTTTCTGAAGTGAAAGATTCCGATCGCGAAATTGATTTCAGGAATTCATTTCAAAATGCACCGGCCAGTGTCAAGGACAATCCGTATTTTCTGATCGTTACCGGAAAAATACTTTTAGACGAATCAAAAAAACTAGAAGCAGAAAAATATTTTGAGCAAGCATTAGAAAAAACAAAATACAAGAAGCCTGAAATTTTATTGGCTATTGCAAAAATACAAATTGCAACAGAAAATGGAGATGCGAACAAGGCAATCGATCTTCTTAACAGAGCAATCAAAAGAGATAAACATAATCCGGCACTTTATACAGAATTAGGAAAAGCTTATAGAAAGCTGAACAATGGAACAGAAGCTTTCAAAGCTTTCAGGCAAGCAATCGAAGCTGATAAAAATTTTGCCGAAGCATATTATTTAACCGGAATGATATTCCGGACACAAAATAATTCGGATCTGTACCTGGAATATTTTAATAAAGCCATCCAGGTTGATGCAAAATATGCTCCCGCGTATTATCAACTGTATTATCATTATTATTTTCGTAATGTAAACACGGCGAAGGAATATCTTGAGAAATACATTTCATTGTCCGATCACAAGATCGAAAATGATTACGACTATACAGACATTCTATATCTAACCAAAAATTATAAGCAGGCAATCGAACTGGCTAAAAAACTTATTGAAACTGATAAAGAGAAAACGCCGGCTCGTATTTATAAATTGATAGCCTATAGCTACCACGAAAGTGATGATCATTCAAACGCTTTTGATTACTTGCACCGATATTTTGGGGCAGCGCCTGATAGTATATTGATCGCAAAGGATTTTATTCTTGTCGCAGACCTTTATGCAGAAAAAAATAAGATTGATTCTGCAATGTTTTTTTATAAGGTTGGGACAGAACTTGAAACAGACAGTAATTCAATTATTAAATACTATAAGACGTTAGCTGATCTTGCTAAGCAACAAAAAGATCATGCAGAGAGGGCGATATGGTTAGGAAAATATTATATGAAAAACAAAAAGTCAACAAATGTTGATCTGTTCAATTGGGGTCTGGCTTGGTTCCAGGCCGGTAATTTTGAAAAATCTGACTCAGTCTTTGGAATGTATGTTGACAAATATCCTACGCAGCTTTTTGGCTATTATTGGCGAGCAAGAAGTAATGCTGCTATTGATACTACAATGGAACAAGGCTTGGCAATACCCTATTATTTAAAGGTGGTTGAGATTGGCGAATTGGATACTACTGGTAGCGCAAAACGTCAGTTAATTGAATCTTACGGGTACCTGGCAGGGTATGAAACAAATCAAAATAAGAATTATGGCAAGGCAATTGAATATTTTGAAAAATTGCTTCAACTCGATCCTAGTAACGAGCAGGCTAAAAAATATGTTCAAATTTTAAAAGAAACGATGGCAAAAAGAGATACGCTTACTGATTCATAGCTGGAGTGAGTATTAAGGAGGAATGGTTAATGGAAAAGCACTTCATAATTAGTTTTATGGAGTGCTTTTGTGACTTGAGATATTCTCCACCGGGGGAAATAAGCGAGGAAATTTTATACTTTTAAGAAATAAATCAATTTATGTCTTACAGTACATACCGCCAACTACCACAGGAATCGCTCAATGAACTTCTTTGCATGGCTGTGAAAGATATGCTCGCAACAATAGATACAAACGAAGATGGGGAAATAGGATTTAAGGCAAAAAGAAAGCAAGTTGAGCTGCTATTAGATATTATTGATGAAAAAGCAAAGGAGGAAAAATCACCACATCTAAACTAATTCAAAGATATCTGATTTTTGATTTTGATCTAACAAGTAGATAGTTAGCCGCTGAAACCATAAGCGCTACTACATGATGTTTCCGCTTTCTGGAAACTGTCCTTCTTCAATTACGTCTTCATTTCCTTTTTTATAAAAAATCATCCCTATTGTCATTATGATACTTGAACAAAGAATGATAAAAAAAAGAATACCTTGATTAAAAGTTGTAAGCATAAGCCCTGACGGAATTTTATAAAAAAGAACAATAGTTATTAAACCACGCGGAATAAAAACTACCTCTGGAAAAATGTTGGTGTGAAGGAAAAAACGCAAATAGAGATACCTGACGAGCAATAATGCAATTACAACCAGGCTGCCAACAAGCAAAACTTCTTTTTCACCTATAAAATCAAGCTGAATGGAAAATCCGAAAAGTAAAAAAAAGAACGTTCTTACTAAGAATGATGATTCAGCCGTAATTGAATGGAGTAAGTGCCGCAGGGATTCAACTTGTGTTTGAGGAAAATACCGAGAAAGTTTTTTTATAGGCATCTTCTCCCAGTTATTTATCATTAAGCCAAAAACAAGAATAATTATCAAAGAAGGCAAATGAAATATTTTGCCCCCTGCATATAAAAGAATAAGTAATGAAAATATCAAAAAGAACTTGATGTTCAATTTCGTTTTTGCCAACACAAAAAACAATATGAATGAAAGTAAAAGTGAAAGAATTATTGATATAAAAATGTTGGTGCCGAAAATTCCGACAGATCTCCAGGTCATAAGTTCATCGGCAATAAAATAATTAAATATCAAAATGCCGATAATATCAGAAAATGACGCTTCGTATATAAGGAATTCTTTTTTTGCACTTGTCAAAGGGTGAAGACTAGGAATAACTATGGAGCTGCTCATGATTGAAAGTGGGATCGCATAAACTATACATTTAATTACAGGTTCGCTTAGCCAGTAGTAAAGTATTGCAGTTGTTAAGACACAAGAAATGATAAGTATTACCAGCGCCGAAAAAAATGAGTTCCTAATTAGTTTCAATTTATTCCTTGCCAATTTGAGATCAAGCCCAGCTTCGAAAACGATCATAATAAGTCCAACGGTTCCTAAAATCTCGATCATTGGGGATGGAAATTCAATTGACATTCCAGATTGATCTGCTAAATAACGAAGACCAATACCAGCAAATAGTAAGAGCAAAACGGAAGGAATCCTTATATATCGGCTAATAATCGAAAAAATATAAGAAACCACTATAAGGCTGCAAATTATGATCAGGTATTGATCTGAATTCAAACTATTCATAGATGGAAGTTAAGAAACAACTGCTGTGCTTCTGAATTTTATGGCCTCATTAGTTTAAGTGCTGACAAGGCAACCTTGTGTTTTCATCAACTTTCTAATCACATTCTAATGTCATTTTAATTCGAATATAAGAAGGGAGTAATACTTTTATTTTCTGCTAATGGAAAGTAACTTTCGTAAGATATTGACCTTGATCGATCACACCGAGGCATCTATGCATGCAGCCGAGGAAGCGGCCCTAATTGCTTCCAAGTTTGACGCTGAACTTCAATTGTTACACATATCACCCTATGAAAGTTCAAAAAGTTTAATTATATCCGGACCTCTTTTTTGATGTACCCGTAATAGAGGAAGAAAAGGACTATCTAAAAATTGAGAAATTAGAAAGGCTCAAAAAAAAGCTGGAGAAGCGATTTGGAATATTAATTTCTTGCTTTGAAAATCGTGGTGATTTTATTGAAGTGGTAAAGAGTCATGTTAAGAACTTTTCAGTTGATCTAACCGTTTTGGGTACAAAGAAAAGAAGTTGGCTTAAAGAAATCTTTATCGAAAGCAAAGTAAATTCAGTAATTGGAGCTTTAAGCTGTGACGTTTTATGCGTTAGTTCCGGATCACAAACAGAGACACTAAAAAAGATTGTGGTTCCGGTAGGTAAATCGATTCCAAGGAAAGAGATTAATATCGCTTATGAATTTGCAAAAAAGTTTGCAGGGAGAATTTACCTAATTGCTTTGAACGGGTCGGAAAAGAAATTAAGCGATCAAGGTACTAAAACACTTATAGCTTCCTATAGATATCTTAAAGACCTTACGAATATCCCAATAGAATGCAGTACTGTAAATGGAACGAGTCTTGCCAGTGCAACCATGCATTACGCCCAGATCGTTGGAGCTGATTTGATTCTTATAAATGAAGGATCAGAATCGTATTTTAAAAAACCTTTATGGAACGGAAATATTGTGAACCATTCGGCGGTTCCTGTGTTAAGTGTACACTCTATGAATAATAAAGAAAGAGACAAGTACCCGGAGATGAAAGCAGTTAGGTAGGATGTTTCTCAGATCTGTAGTTTTGAATTAATGTCGATTAGATCGTTCTTTTGTGCAAGTTGTATAATCTGCGACATTAACACAAGAGCTGCTTGTTAAAGCGGCTCTTTTTTTTGTGTGAGAATGAATCTTTCGGGTGACCAAATGTCTATTGTTCGAACCAATCCTATTAACTTATAATAAGTTAGTCAAGAATTAGTAAGTTGTTTTCTAATGCCGATGGATGTTTAGTTCTTTTAATATTTATTGGAAAAAAATGAACTAAGAGAAAAGAACGAGTAAGAAAGCACGAGCATCGGTCTCGCGGTTCATAGTAAAATACTTGACAATCAAAATTGTACGATAAGAGTTGAGCCAACATTAGGAAATAGTGCGAGGTCGATTTTTACATGGACACGAAATTTGAATTGAAATGAAAAAAAATACAATATTACTGGTAGAAGATGATGAATTGGATATTATCAGTTTTGAGCGGACACTGAAAAAGTTGGACATTAAATATGATCTTTATATTGCTCATAACGGAAAAGAAGCATTGAGTCTTTTAGCTGATGTAACAAAACCTATATTTCCTGAGGTTATTCTGGTTGGCGTGAATATCCCAAACATGAATGGCATCGAGTTCCTGAAGGCTCTTCGAAGCGAAAATAAATTTCAAGATTTAAAAGTTGTTATCATGACCACTTCTCCAGAACTTTCTGATCGATTCACTGCTGAAGAATTGGGGATTTCGGGCTGTATTATTAAGCCATTAAACTATACTGACAACACGAAAAGAACTGATTCAATGGATTCCTTTGTTCAATTTCACCTTCGAAAAATTTTGAACAAAGAATAAGATTGATCGGTGAAAATCGCAACAACCGTTTACAATTACTTAAAGCTAATAGAACAATGGCAGCATTAATAATAATATTTTTTTTAATTGGTTATTTGGCGATTGCATTTGAGCATTCTATTGGCATAAATAAGGCTGCGTCTGCTTTGCTTATGGGTGTCGTTTGCTGGTCCATATTTGCGTTGCTTGGAAATAACCGGGAATTCATATCGGAAGAGCTCGGTCATCATCTTGCCGAGATATCAGGCATATTATTTTTTTTGCTTGGTGCAATGGTCATTGTGGAGTTGATAGATGCCCATGATGGATTTGAGATCATAACTGATCGTATAAATACAACGAGTAAAAAGAAATTGGTTTGGATCATTGGCCTTCTTACTTTTTTTCTTTCCGCGGTTCTGGATAATCTCACCACTACAATCGTGATGGTCACTATGCTTCGCAAGTTGATTCCTTCACATAAGGACCGATTGATGCTTGCATCATTGGTGGTAATTTCTGCCAATGCCGGAGGTGCGTGGAGCCCCATTGGCGATGTAACGACCACCATGTTATGGATTGGCAACCAGGTTACTGCCGGCAATATTGTTATAAAAACGATACTTCCGTCATTAGTTTGTTTTCTTGTTCCTGCATTTCTCATTGGGATAAAAATGGATGGAGCCATAGAACATGTAGTGCACAAAAAAGAAAAATTGTTTTCGACTGTTAAACAAAGAAATTGGGTGTTTATTATTGGCGTTGCTTGTTTATTATTTGTACCCGTTTTTAAAACAATAACTCACCTGCCACCATATATGGGTATGGTTTTTGGCTTGGGATTTATGTGGATCGTTACAGAAATTATGCATAGCGAAAAAGATGAAAGAGAAAAGGGGCTGTTTTCCGTTAACCATGCGATAAGAAAAATAGATACACCAAGCATTTTATTTTTTCTTGGGATTCTATTAGCTGTTTCAGCGTTGCAATCGACAGGTATTCTTATCTCAGTTTCATCTTTTCTTGAAAAATCCATTGGAAACATAAACGTCCTTACGATCCTTATTGGCTTTCTTTCTGCGATTGTTGATAATGTACCATTGGTTGCGGCCACTCAGGGAATGTACAGTTTGGAACAGTATCCCACTGATCATTATTTCTGGGAATTCCTTGCTTATTGTGCAGGCACAGGCGGAAGCATTTTAATTATTGGTTCTGCAGCAGGCGTTGCATCAATGGGAATGGAAAGAATTCAGTTCGGCTGGTATTTAAAACATATTGCTTGGCTTGCAGCATTTGGTTATCTGGCTGGCGCAGGCACATACCTATTGCAACATTATTTATTGACGTTGTAGTTCGTAAACGACAAAGTCATTTGGTGAGTTTCGATATATGGCGTGCAGATCACTTATAATTTTCAAGTTAAGCCAATGAATTAAACTCTATCATACACTAAAAAAGCCAGCCATCTATTACGAGCTAGCATATTTATTGATCGGTTCTATATGGTAGTATAAATTTCAAGTCTTAAAAAAATTTCTTATGAGTCAGGAAGAAAACAGGCATCTAGTAGACTTACTTGCCAATTGTGTTGCGGAGTGTAATCATTGTGCAGCCTCATGTTTAGAAGAGCAAGATGTGAAAATGCTTGCACAATGCATAAAGCTTGATATTGATTGCGCTGAAATATGTAGTCTTTTAATTTCATTTATTTCCCGCGGGTCGAAACATGCAGAGCATTTATTGCCTGAGTGTGGTGAAATTTGTGAATCGTGTGCTGCGGAATGTGAAAAACATTCACATATGGAACATTGCAGGAAATGTGCGGGAGTATGTAGAATGTGTGCCGAAGCTTGTAATTCAGGAGTGGCGACCTGAGTAAGACTGTTTTGCTTGCAGTAAAAGGCTTAACTCGTTCCCGCTGAAGAAATTTTGAACGATTTTGTATAATTAACTATTCTGGCTTGCCATACTTCGCAATCAACGCAAGCAACACACCATTGGTCCATCCAAACCCATCTTGACCCGGGTATTCACCACCGCCTGCTTCAAGGTGAGTATCGATGACATTATACTTTTCCATCAACTTGCCTGTACGATTGTATACATCAATATTCAACTTCATCCAGCGCAGTGAAATATCTTTCGCCAGTTCTTTTTGCCCGCAACGATCAAGACCCCAGATAGTCATCCATTGCAAAGGCGCCCAACCATTTGGCGAATCCCATTGTTGATCTGTATTTTTTTCTGTGGTAGTTACACCGCCAGGTTGTAACAGCTTTGACTTAATTGCTTCAGAAGCTTTTCTTACCTGTAGGCTTAGGTAATCAGGTTTGCTTTCAAAAAAACAAAATGGATACATGCCTGCTGGTGTTACTTCATTTAATATTTTTTGTGTTTTAAAATTATAATCACAGTAATAATTCAGTTTTGAATTCCAGCAATATTTATCAATAGCAACTCTTCTTCTCTCTGCTTTTTTCCTGTATTCATTTGCTAAACTATCCTTGCCACCTGTTTGGTACCCTTTTGCAATTGTCAGTTCGAGATTTAATAATAATGAATTGAGGTCAACTGCTATGTAATTTGTGACTTGTATGGAAGTGAGATTTTTCCCATCTGCAAACCAGCGATTACTGAAATCGATTCCACTTTCAGCTCCGGCACGCAGATGTTTATACATTTCTATTACATTCCTTTTTGAATTTTTTGCGACTTCAAAATCCTCACGCCAGCTTTCCTGTCTTGGCACATTGCTATCATCCCAATAACGATTTAAAATAGTTCCATCCTTCAATTTCACAACACGACGATAGGCCTCTCCAACTTTTAATTTTGATGACCCATCCATCCAAAACTTATATTCTTTTTGTAATGCCGGAAGAAAGGTTACATACACATTATCTCCTTTTATCGTAGCAAGCAATTGGACCATAGCAGCAAAGAAAGGCGGCTGCGATCGGCCAATATAATAACTCCTGTTTCCATTTGGAATATGTCCGTACGTCTCAATCAGGTATGCAAAATTTTTGATCATGTTCCCGATCATTTCCGTTTCACCACTTTCCTTTAATCCAAGCATAGTAAAATAAGAATCCCAATAATAAATTTCACGGAAGCGGCCGCCGGGAACAATGTATGGATATGGTAATGGCAATAAGGAACTTCCTTCGATCTTTTTATCAGGTTCACGACGCAATGCGCCCCACAGATTTTTGATATGCATCACCACATCTTTTTCCTGCTGAATATAATTGATAGTTGGAGGTGCAGGAGGCAGATCAAAATTTTCTTTTACAAAAAGCTCCAACGAAAATCTTACTGCCGTATTTCTTTTAATAGCGAGGTAATCTTTTACAATTTCTTTTGGATCTCTTTTAGGCACACAGTCCACAAAAGTTTTTCCGTCAGGGAAAATCTTAGACATCTGTACGTCTTTGAAAAGTTCGCCATAAACCTGGTCGGGAGTTTGCACTTTTGTTTGAGCCTGGATAAGCCCAATAGAAAAAAGAGTGATGAGGATAAGAGTAGTTTTTTTCATGCCGGTAAATTCACTTTAAAGATACACGAACCAAACCGGACAATAGAAAAACTGCTATGACAAACTAATGCAAAGTGCCGGGATTAAATGTTCGCCAGCTATGCCAGAATTCCTGTGAGGCCGGTAATGGCTTCAATGAAAAAGAAGTATCAATTCCCTTGCCATCAATTCTGTATTTATGGCTATCAAATAGCAAAGTGTCACCACTCAAATTGAAAATTGAATTATCATTTGGTCTTTCAAAAGCAAAAAAACTTTTATCATTTTTTGATAAAACGATCAAAACAGGGGTTGAGCCAATTTTATCCTGTATTAATTTTTCTTTCTTCAATTGATTCCAATCGTATGCTTTGCTTTCTTTCCCCGCCTTGACGCCAATCACCCACGATTTATCTTTCCATGACAGACTATCAGTTCCGGTTAATTTACTTTTGCTGGTTCCGCTTTCAAACTTAAATGTACTGTCATACGATTTTATAAAGTTTGTATCTGCCTGCATAATAAGTGAATTAGGATTTAATTGCAACCAATCAGCCAATGATGTTTGTGTACTATATACTTCTGGTAGCTGTTGCCCTTTTAATTTACCAGCTATTGCTTCACCGGTAACTTGTCGCCACCAGCTTTTTGTAGTGGCATCTTCCAGCATAGCATTAAAATGATCCATGCCAACGAGCCTGAACTTTTCTTTTTTACCATTTACGATCGGTTCGAATACACGACCAGTCCTGCATACGGTACAATAAGTTACCATTATTGGTTTACCACCTACAGTATCCTGTATATGATGATGATAACCTAAAAACCGGATCGGGTAAGCTTTTGCTTCTCCATTAATTGAAACGCCAAGTACTAACCTGTTTGAATCGACTTTATTTGATTCAGCACTCACAAGCAACAATTGTTTGGGCTGTTTAAACATTGCATCGGCCGCCATTTTAAAATTAGCCATGTATATGACAATCGCAACGATAGCAATTGGAAAAAACAATAACCATTTTCTTTTCCATTGTGATCTGAACAAACCAATAAAGATCATTGCAGCAAATAAGCCCCTGAATATCCAACGCCATTTATAAAGGAAGTAAGCAAGATCAATGCTGTTCATTTGTTGACTGCCGGGCATGGGCATAATAAAATAGACATTTGCTATTTCAAATAGCAGTAAACCGATCAAGCCAAACCAAAAATATTTTTTCATGCCGTTAAATTAATGATTGTAAAAATAAACCCCTCGTAGAAACGAAGGGGTAGTTTAAGGCTAATGGTCTCGAATAAGTATTTTATAAATGAATAGTAATTCCCAAATTGATCAGGTAATCTGCAAAAGCCGCATCGCCCTGTCTGTGTACACCAGTATCGACAGTTTGGCGCTTATCTGCATTGCTTTGCGTACGGTTTCTTACTAATGCAACAGGAACAAATAAGTTAATGCTTGTTCTTTTTGCCATATAAGTAATTCCCGGTTCTGCAGAAATGATATATCCCGGCCTTCTGAATCCGCGATCGTCACCAATTAGATCACTTGAAGGAAGTCCTTCTATACGAATGCCACCGGAGAAGCTTAATTTCTGAGCCATATAGGTAAGACCAGCACGGGTCATGAATAGATCGGGAACACTCATTACATCAGTATTATATTTTTTTGCCGAAGCTGAAGCTGTACCACCCCTGGTTGTAGAAGTGCCGTTTACTTCACGTGGATTTGACAGGTAGAAAAAACTACCATACGCACCTAACTTATGGCTGAAATTATAAAAACCATTTAACTCAAGTGTTATACCAGTGCCACCATCTCCAGGTTGTATTGACTGGTCGACAGGACCAAGAACACTTGAATCAGCCTTCTTATAAAAATAATCCATGTAATTATAACTACCAGTTGGCAATTTTAATCCAAGACCCACTTGAAGATTTCCTTTGTGCGAAGTCTTTGGATCAAACATCCAGCGATAAGCTGCAAAACGGATATCGCCAATACCAAAAGAATTTGTAGTGTGTCTTGTTTTTCCGTCGTGTTCATATAAAGAAGAACGGGTAAAAGCCAGCACTGGTACTGTCAAACCCATTGACCAACGACCATTAATAACACGGGTAATAGTGAAATCTGTTTCATAAGAATGATTGATAACATTGCTGCCTTCTTCTTCTCTTTGTTTCTGTTCTTCTTTACCCACAAAATGTTTGTAAGATTTGAAGTACCGGTTATTGATGTCCAGGTACCAACTGCCGCCTTCCGACGGCCTGTTGCAAATACCTCCAATACCTTTGATAGCCACACAACCTTGTGCGTTTGTTTGCTGATAAGTTGCGGCAACTAAAATTG
>JBIOVR010000057.1:0-17178 GCA_044867875.1 Chitinophagaceae bacterium | reverse complement strand
GCCAACTCTAAAAAACCTTTGTCAACAAAATAAAAATCCTGGGGAATGCTTTTTCGATCATTTAAATCTCCCGGCATCACATTTGCATCCTATCAGGAAAAACAGGATATATGAAAAAGATATTTCTCATTATGGCATTAAGTCTCTCACTATTTGCAATACAATCATGTAATAGTGAAGAAAAAGACAAGACGGATGAAAAAACGCTAAGCACTACTGACGTCCCAGCACCAGTCCAAGCAGCATTTAGTGCAAAATATTCCACAGCTACGGATGTGAAATGGGAAGATGCACATGAAAATAATGTACAGACCTATAAAGCCAAATTCACCGTGAATGGAAAAAAAATGAAAGCGGAATTTGATACGAATGGCGGATTAGTAAAAGAAGAGGAAGATAATTAAGCAGACAACCTTGATATAATATACCGGATCCTATGAGTGGTTAAAGGATGCATATTTCTGTGCATCCTTTTTCTTTTTTGCAGACAACCTTTAAGAGAGATTTGTATTCTATCTTCTGTATTTTTGATCCAACTTTTGTTTAAAATTTTAGTGATGAAAAAAACAATTTTATTTGCCGGCTTTTTTATACCAGCGATCTTTTTAGCTTCTAAATTCCAGGATAAAAATCTCCAGGAAAGCATGAAAAGGGGAAAAGAAGTATATATGATCCATTGCCAGAATTGCCACATGGAAAATGGGCAAGGAATGGAAGGAGTGAACCCTCCATTGGCAAAAACAACTTATCTAAAAGACACTAAAAAGAATATTGGTATTATCCTAAATGGGCAAACCGGCGAAGTAACTGTGAATGGAAAAAAATACAATGCCGTTATGAATCCCTTGAATTATCTCGACGATAAACAAGTTGCTGATGTACTAAATTATGTAAGGAACAGTTGGGGAAATAAATATCCTATCATAACTCCTGCACAAGTTAAAACAGAAAGAGAAAAACCCGCAACAACGAATTGATGCGGGTTTGAATATAGCTTTATTGCTTCTTATACTTCGTTGATATTAAAAGGTAGTTTTCTTATTCTTTTTCCGGTAAGGTCAAAGATCGCATTGCATAATGCCGGGGCAAAAGGGGGTAATCCCGGTTCACCAACTCCCCCAGGTTTTTCATCGTTTTCCATTATATGAACTTCTATTTCAGGGATTTCATTAATGCGTGGCATTTTGTATTGATGAAAATTTGTTTCTACTGCTTTGCCATCCATAAAATGTATTTCATGAACTGCTGCTGCTCCATAAGCCATTACAATACTTCCTTCTACCTGTGCACGAACAATGTCCGGATTTACATACCAACCGCAATCCATTACTGCCCATACTTTATCGATCTTTATTTTGCCATCTGCTTTTTTGGAAACTTTCACTACTTCACCTACTATGCTTTTGAAGCATTCAGTGATCGCTACACCATAACCCTCATATTTCTTTTTAGAACTCCAGCCACTCACATCACGTAGTTTTTCTGCCAGCCAGCGATACCTTTCGTTTGAAAAATGATTCATACGAAACTCCAATGGATCTTTGCCGGCTTTGACGGCCAGTTCATCTATAAAACTTTCATAGGCAAATCCATTTGTTGATGAATACACCGAACGCCACCACATCACTGGTATTGGCGATTCTGTAGGTACATCACCAAAACTATAGTGCGGAATACTTTCGAAATAGGTTTCTAAAAAACCTTCAGTAGTGCTGGTATTAAAAGCAGTCTTGTCAGGGTTTGGTGACCATTGATGATCCATGTTTTGCGCCGCCATCTTTGCCTGGAAAGAATTTATCCTTTCACCATCCAAGCTCCCTTTACATTCATAAACCGCACCCGGACGGAATGGTCCCTGTGTCATATCATCTTCTCTTGTCCAAACAACCTGCACAGGTGCGTTCATTTCTTTTGAAAGCAAAACAGGTTCATAAGTATAATCAGTAAATGCTTTTCTACCAAAACCGCCACCCAGGAAAGTCATATTTACTTTTACATTTTCAGGCTTTAGCTTCAATCTTCCAGAAATATCCCGTTGGACCCAGTCCGGTCCCTGTATAGGTCCCCATACTTCAACTTTATCTCCTTGTACATGTGCAGTACAAGTTAATGGTTCCATGCAAGCATGTGCTTCGTAAGGAGTTTCATAAATGGCTTCAACCTTATTTTCTGTTCTTTCAAAAATACCGTCTGCGTTGCCGCCTGATCGTTGAGACAAAGCATGTTTCTTCAGGTCTTCTTTCATCCTGGAATAAAGTTGTTCCGTATTCAAACGCTCAATACGCATATCGTCCCATTCAACTTTTAATGCTTTCCGTCCTTCCAATGCAGCCCATAGTGAATCCGCGATCACAGCGACACCTTCTCTTTCATGTGCAAATACCGGGGCTGTTGTTTTCAACACTTTTTTTACACCAGGCACTTTCATTGTTGCTGAATCATCGAAGCTCATCACTTTCCCTTTAAAACGAGGATTACGTTCTATAACAGCATACAACATTCCCGGAAGTTTTACATCCAAACCAAATTCTGCTTTACCATTTATTTTATTGGGATTGTCTTGTCTTGCTAATGGCTTACCTATGATCTTATACTCTTCTCGTCTTTTAAGTTTTACTTCTTTTGGAGGAGTAAGTTTTGATGCATCTTCAACCAATTCACCATAACCAAATTTTTTGCCAGTTGGTTTATGAATAACAAAACCATTCTCGGCATAACAATCTTGCTTACCTACATTCCATCTTTTTGCAGCAACTTCTATCAACATTTCTCTTGCTGTTGCGCCGGTTTGCAGTAAAGTTTTATAAGAGCCACGAACAGTCGAACTTCCACCGGTCACCTGGCTACCGAATTTAGAGGGATGACCTGGCGCAAATGCAATATTTATATCATCCAAAGAAACTTCAAGCTCTTCAGCGATCATTTGGGGAACCGCCTGGAAAGAACCTTGTCCCATTTCAGAACGATGATTCAATATAGTCACCTTGCCAGTTTTATCGATCGATATCCATGCAGTGAGTTCAATACCTTCTTCAACGGCTTTTTGAGCAGTAATAATTTGCCCTGCTTCATTTGCTAAACCGGGCATTGCATAACCAATGGTTAGTGCGGCACCGGTCATACCGCTGAGACGTATAAAATTTCTGCGTGATAAATTTTTATCTGTGGTTTCCATAAATCAATTTTTTATTAGTTAGAAGCCTTGGCCATAATTTGAGCAGCCGCTTTAATTGCTTTGCGAATTCGTGGGTAGGTTCCGCAACGACAAATATTTCCCAGCATCGCATTATCAATATCCTCGTCAGTAGGATTGGGGTTTTTCTTCAGCAAAGCTGCTGCAGCCATGATCTGTCCGCTTTGACAATAACCGCATTGCGGAACTTGCTCTGCTAACCATGCTTTTTGAACTGCATGTGTATTATCATCCGAAAGTCCTTCAATAGTTGTGATGGTTTGTTTAGCGGCTGTAGAAACCGGTAATGTGCATGAACGAACGGGGTTGCCATTTATGTGTACGGTACATGCGCCACATTGCGCCATTCCGCAACCATATTTGGTCCCATGAAGACCTGCCAGCTCTCGAATGACCCAGAGCAATGGCATTTTGGGATCAGCGTCTACTTTATATTTTTTTCCATTAATGGAAAGTTCGTAAGATGCCATAAGAAGTAATTTGGTGAAAAGAGGCTATTAAGTTACGAATTAACCCATTTACTCAGTAGGAAATTATTTTATTGGAAGATCATAATCAATCCGCAGGTGTATGAATAATTGTAAATTTAATTATGAAAGAGATCCGTGATATTATAAAGGCATTTGAGGAAGCACAGAAATTGGGAAAACAAACAGCTTTGGCAACGGTAGTGCATGTCGAAGGTTCATCTTATAGAAGACCGGGAGCCAGGATGTTAATAGAAGATGACGGACAATTAACCGGTGCTATCAGTGGTGGATGTTTGGAAGGAGACGCTTTACGCAAGGCATTGCTGGTAATGACGGAGAAAATATCAAAACTTGTTACTTATGACACTATGGATGACGATGATGCAAAATTTGGAGTTGGGTTGGGTTGCAATGGAATAATACAAGTATTGATAGAACCAATTGATAAAACGAATCCAAATAACCCGATCAGATTTTTAAAAGCAGTAAATGAAAAAAGACAGCAATCAGTTTTAGTTACTTTATTTTCTTTACAGGATAAAAAAGACCCACAATACGGAACTTGTTTGTTGGTGAAAGAAGATAAAACTATTATCGATACAACGCCTGTTTTAAAAGATGTTTTAATACATGATGCGGAAGAAGTGATGATCAACCAGGTTTCTTCATTTAAAAATTACATTTCAAACGATCATGACCTTACCGCATTCATAGAAGTGATAAAGCCGCCGCTTTCAGTTATAATTATTGGGGCAGGCAACGATGTAATTCCCCTGGTTGACATGGCTGACATTCTCGGTTGGGAAACAACAGTTATAGATGGGAGAGCAAACTATGCAAAGAAGGAAAGGTTTACAAGTGCATGCCAGGTATTGGTTTCAAAACCTGAACAGGTATTAGATCAAGTGGAAATAGATGAGCGAACTATTTTTTTGCTGATGACGCATAACTATAATTATGATAAAGCAATGCTAAAGGAGTTAATACAAAAAAATATCACATATATCGGCATGCTCGGTCCAAAGAAAAAAAGAGAAAGAATATTAGATGAGTTTAAAGAGGAGGGGTTGGTTTTTACAGAGCAACAGCTTTCAGTTCTTCATAGTCCTGTTGGCCTGGATATTGGCGCAGAAACTTCTGAAGAAATTGCCTTATCTATTTTAGCAGAGATAAAAGCATTTTTTGCCAATAAAGATGTTCAATCATTGCGAACAATTAAAGAAGTGATACATCCCCGTTCAGCCACTATCATTGAAGAAGTGAAACTGACCTCAAAACAATAAATGCCATCAATAAATAATATAGGTATAGTTATACTCGCCGCGGGATCATCTACTCGGTTGGGCAAGCCAAAACAATTATTGCCATACGATGATAAAAATTTATTACAGCACACAGTTAATGCGGCAGTTTATTCTAACGCAAATTCAGTGATCGTTGTGCTTGGGGCCAGCGCAGACCTGATCTCAAAGGAAATTGTTAAAATGAATGCTCATATTATAGAAAACAAAGAATGGGAAGAGGGAATGGCATCCTCGGTACGAATCGGGTTGAATACTTTACAGAAAAATTCTCCATTGACCGAAGCAGTAATTTTTATGGTTTGCGACCAGCCATATGTTTCTTCGTCTTTATTAAATGATTTGATACATACACAAAGGGAAACAGGCAAACCGATTGTTACCTGTAATTATGGCGAAACAATTGGGCCTCCAGCACTTTTTCATAAATTTTTATTTAATGAATTGATGCAATTAAAAGGGGATGCTGGCGCAAGAAAGATCATTCAACAACACAGTGATGAAGTTGCTACTATCTTATTTACGAAAGGGAAAATTGATATTGATACCAATGAAGATTATGAAGCGTTGAAAAATTTATAAGCATCGATCATTTACCCGTTTGTTGCCTTGCTATTTCACGATCAAGATTTGCAAAGAATTGTTTAGTTAGCATGTCCGTGACACTACCTAAAACTTTTTGGCCCATCATATTCATTAACCCACTGATCGTTACTTCACCAGTAAAAACAACTTCTGTTTCGTTGACAGATATTGGCATCAATTCGATCTTCATAACGGAATTGACAGTCCCGATTTTATTATGTTGCTGTGCTTTGAGAGTAAATGTTTTTTGAGGGTGTATATCCTCCATTTGCATATCACCGGTAAACTCGCCGCTAACTGGCCCAAACTTTACTTCAAGTACAGATTTGTAAGTATTCTCCCCTGTCTTTTCCAGTTTTGAGATGCCGGGAACAATTTTTGGAAGTATTTTAATATCCATTAGCATATTCCATAAGGTTGCGGGATCTGTTTCTACAATACGCTTTCCATTGAGCTCCATGTCAATTTATGTATTAATTCATGCAGTATACTTAAAACCGCTGTAATTCTTGCATAGGTTAAACAGTTTTTACGGATCAAAGACAGAATAATTAAACATAGCTGCTCAGGAATTGATAAATTTGTTATTCGTCTAAACTCAGGAAATGATCGTTGACAAATATAACAGGGTTCATAATTATTTGCGGATCTCGTTAACGGATAACTGCAACCTGCGTTGCTTTTATTGCATGCCTGAAGAGGAGTATGAATTTACACCTGCTTCAAAGCTGATGCAGAAGGAGGAGATCGAAACCCTATCCAAAATTTTTGTGAGTCTTGGTGTAAATAAAATCCGGTTGACTGGCGGAGAGCCTTTGGTAAGAAAAGACGCCGGCGATATAATAAGATCTTTGTCTAAACTGCCGGTCAAATTAACGATCACCACCAACGGATCAAGACTGCATGAGTTTGTAGATATTCTTGAAGAGTCGGGAGTTCATTCTCTGAATATCAGTTTAGATACTTTGCAACCGGAAAAATTTAATCTTATAACAAGAAGGAACCAGTTTCAGCAGGTGTATGATAATATCCAACTTTTATTGAAAAGAAATTTTCATGTAAAAGTGAATATGGTTGTAATGAAAGGTCTTAATGATAGCGAGATCAATGATTTTGTAGAATGGACAAAAGAACAACCCGTGCATGTGCGTTTTATTGAATTCATGCCTTTTACCGGCAACAGGTGGACAAGCAATAAAGTAGTTACCATGCAGGAGATGCTTGAAGTGATCCGGGAAAAATATGATGTAACAAGATTGCAGGATGAAAAGAATGATACAGCAAAGGGTTACCAGGTAGCGGGCCACAAAGGAACTTTCGCTATCATAAGTACCATGAGTTCTAATTTCTGCGGCGATTGTAATCGCATGCGGTTAACGGCTGATGGAAAAATGAAAAATTGTTTATTTGCTGAAAAAGAAACCGATCTGTTGTCTGCTTTAAGAAGGGGCGAGGATGTTGTTCCATTGATCCATCAGAACATCCGCAGTAAAGCAAAAGAACTAGGTGGTCAGTTTACTAAAGACTTTGAACATTTACATCCGGAAGAAATTCATAATCGTAGCATGATAACTATTGGAGGATAGATCATGATCTCAGTTACCGAAGCAAAAAAAGTAATCTCAGAAAATGTTTCTTCATTGGAGCCTGTGACTTTGTCATTACAGGAATCAGCCGGTTTAATATTAGCAGAAGATGTTCATGCTTCTATGGACATACCTTCTTTCCCTCAATCATCAATGGATGGCTATGCTTTTTCTTTTGAAGGATGGAAAAAACACAAGAAATTAAAAATAGCAGGCGAAGTAGCTGCCGGCAGTAATCAAACATTTACTCTTAATCCTACAAATACGGTTCGCATTTTCACAGGGGCGGCGGTTCCGACCGGTGCTGATACAGTAATAATGCAAGAAAAGGTTCAAATTGAAAATGGAGAATTGAAAATTGAAGATGAAGCTCTTCAACAAGGAACCAGTGTACGTCTTAAAGGTTCTGAAATAAAAGCCGGTGAATTGGCATTACAAAAAGGGAGCATTTTATCTCCTGCAGCTATTGGTTTCCTGGCAGGCATTGGGATAACAGAAATAAAAGTTTATCCGAATCCTTCAATAAGTATAATTATTACAGGTAATGAATTGCAGCAACCGGGAGAACTATTACAGCATGGGCAAGTGTACGAATCAAACTCTTTTGCATTAAAAGCGGTTTTACAGCAATTGAATATTAATGATATTAAAATTCTATATGCAACGGATAAACCTGAAGCAGTAACTGAAACTTTAAAAAAAGCATTAAAGCAAGCTGATGTGGTTTTGTTAACTGGGGGTATAAGTGTTGGTGACTATGATTTTGTATTGCAGGCGGCAACCGAATGTGGTGTTGAAAAATTATTTCATAAAATAAAGCAACGACCCGGCAAGCCATTATATTTTGGGAAAAAGGAGAACAAGTTAGTTTTTGGATTACCCGGCAATCCATCTTCCGTACTAACCTGTTTTTACCAGTATGTGATACCCGCACTGGAAAAATTATCTAAAAGAAAAATTGGCTTGCAAACATTGCAGGTCCCTTTGGAAAGTTCTTTTAAGAAAGCTGCAGGGCTGACCCATTTTCTCAAAGGTTTTTATAATGGTAAAACAGCTGTTCCATTGGATGCGCAGGAGTCTTTTCGCCTCAGTTCATTTGCCAAAGCCAATTGCCTTATCCAGGTTGGTGAAGACACAACAACTTTAAAAGAAGGTGACTTGGTTGATGTATATTTATTGCCACAATAATTCTGGTGGAAAGTCTTATTCTTTTTTACATACTCTTATTTCTCGTAGCATTTTTATATTCCTCTGTGGGGCACGGAGGCGCCAGTGGTTACCTGGCCCTGATGGCTCTCTTCAGTATTACACCAGAGGTAATGAAGCCAACAGCTTTATTACTGAATCTTTTTGTATCACTTACATCGTTTATTCAATTCTACCGCGGCAAACATTTTAACTGGAAAATATTTTTACCATTTGCGATCACATCTGTGCCGATGGCTTTTGTTGGTGGGATGATAAATGTAGATGATAATGTTTACAAAAAAATACTTGGCATATTATTGATAATACCCATTGTGAGATTTTTATTTTTTGCAAATATTAAAGTGGAGGAAATAAAAAAATCAAACTTTGTCTTATCACTGATCATTGGTGCTGCTATTGGATTTCTCTCAGGTCTTATCGGCATCGGAGGTGGAATTATCTTATCGCCTGTTTTGCTGTTATTGAAATGGACAGATATGAAGCAGACCGCTGCTATAAGTGCCATCTTCATTTTTGTCAATTCATTGTCGGGTCTTGCCGGTCAATTACAAAAAGGAATTAATTTCAGCGCTGATATGTATGCTTATGTCACTGTTGCTTTTGTTGGTGGAATTTGCGGGGCATATTTTGGCTCGTTGAAACTCAAGCAGGATTTTTTGAAATATTTATTAGCCATTGTTTTGATAATAGCCGCCTATAAATTATTATTTACAAATGCGTAAACTAAACTAGCTTGGAAGAAATTGGCGTTGGCAATCCATCCATGCTGATCATATTTTTTTCTTTCTTGTATTCTTCAAGACCTTCTTCGCCTTTCTTTTCGGCCCATTTTATTGCATGATCCCGTTCTCCAGAATACTCATAATAAGGAATTCCAAAACCACAGGATGATTTTACTTTAAAGATATCTACAACAATGATCTGCCTGGTTGCAGGAAGAATTGTAAACTGTTTAGATAGCTCATCCCATTCATCATCACCGGGTAGCACAGTTTTTCCTTTCCCATAAAGCCTTAAAATTTTTGGTGGTCCATCAAAAGCACAAAACATAAAAGTGATGCGGCCATTTTCTAAAAGATGGGCCGATGTTTCATTGCCACTTCCGACAATATCAAGATAGCCAACCTTGGTGGGCGAAAGCACCCGAAAGCAATCAAATCCTTTTGGCGAAAGATTTATATGGCCTTCTTCATTAAGTGGTGCCGTGGTTACAAAAAACAAATGCTGATCCTCGATAAAACTCTTGTGTTCAGCGGTGATCTCTTTCATTTCCTTGCCCATAAATGTCTCTTTGAGCAAAGATAATTCTAAGTAAATTTGTTATCCTGTTATTATTTTATGAGTGTAAAAATTATTTTGTTTGGCAAGCTTGCAGATATTGCCGGAGGCTCTGTATCAGTGGATAATGTTGCAGATACTGATACTTTGATAAATGCTTTACACAAGAATTATCCTGAATTCACCAAAACAAAATATGTGATCGCAGTAGATAAACAGTTAATAAAAGAAAACACGGTCCTAAATAAAAAAAGCACGGTGGCATTACTGCCCCCTTTTTCAGGCGGATAAAAAATGATTGATCAGAAATTATATGAACGTTACCATCGCCAGATCATCTTACCCGAATTTGGTGAGGAAGGACAACAAAAGTTGATTCTCGCAAAAGTATTGGTGATCGGCGCCGGAGGTTTAGGGTGTCCTGCGCTTCAATATTTAACTGCTGCAGGTATTGGTAAAATTGGAATAGTGGATGATGATACAGTTGCATTAAACAATCTTCATCGCCAGGTTTTGTATTCGGTAAATGATATTGGATCCTCAAAAACAGAAAGGGCGGCGAAAATTTTAGAGGGGTTAAATCCTGAAATAAAAATTATTGCTTACAGCGAACGACTTAACAATCAAAATGCATTAATGCTTTTCGATGAATATGACATTGTCATTGATGGGACTGATAATTTTTCTACACGTTATATGATCAATGATGCCTGTGTGTTATTGAATAAGCCATTGGTATATGGAGCTATTTCACAATTTGAAGGACAGGTAAGTGTTTTCAGAAATAAAAATGAAGAGGATGTTAACTATCGTGATATTTTTCCTGATCCTCCGAAAGATGGGGAAGTATTGAATTGTGCAGAAGCCGGTGTGCTGGGAGTATTGCCCGGTATCATTGGAACAATGATGGCGAATGAAACTATAAAACTAATCACGGGTATTGGCGAACCATTGATCGATCAATTGTTCACCTATAATGCATTAAACAACCAGGTTTATCAGCTCAATTTATCTTCAAGAAAGGAAACAAGATCATTGATCCCAAAAGATGAAAAAGAATTTTTAAAGATCGATTATGAATGGCTTTGTGCATCACCAATACAAGAAGCAGAAATTGATACCGTTACTTTTAATAGATTGATAAAGGCAGATGTTGATGTTGTTGATGTAAGAGAACCGCATGAGATTCCGGCAGTAAATGAATTTTTACATATCAGGATCCCGTTGGCACAGTTAGCAGATAATATTTCCTTGATCAAATCGGATACAGTCATTGCTTTTTGCCAATCGGGGAAAAGAAGTTTACAGGCTGCAAAGATTTTATCTGGTATTTTTGGTGACACAAAGAAGGTTTATAGTTTACGAGGCGGGATCGTGCAATGGAAACAGGATCGGGCAAAACAAGCGTCATGAAAGAAAGAAAACCAAAGAACATATTTGTGCAAGGGCCGATTGCTGCATCATTTATTGCTGATAGTATTCAAAAGCATAGCAGCAAAACTGATATTGGTGGGCATAGTATTTTCCTGGGCCAAGTAAGAGCGGATAAAATTGATGGCAAAGAAGTAGCTTCAATAGAGTACACTGCTTATGAAGACATGGCGATGGAAAAAATGCTTTCGATCCGCGAAGATATTTTTGGGAAATATGACCTGACTTGTATGCATGTATATCATAGTTTGGGTAAAGTAGCTGCTGGGGAAATAAGCTTGTTTGTTTTTACGTCATCCACTCATCGCAAGGCAGCGATCGATGCCTGCGAAGAAACAGTGGAAAGATTAAAAGCTGAACTACCGGTATGGGGAAAGGAAATGTTAACGGATGAAACTTATCATTGGAAGGAGAATAAATAATTTATGGTCGACATTACATCAAAATCAAACAGCCTGCGTAAAGCGATCGCTACTGCAATTGTTTCTGTTTCCCAACAAGAGACAATTGATGTAATAAAGAATAGAAAAATTCCTAAAGGTGATGTGTTTGAATTTTCAAGAGCTGCAGGTTTGTTAGGAATTAAAAAAACAAGCGATGTAATTCCTGATTGTCATCCTTTGCCAGTAGAATATGCTTCTATCACCCATGAGATCGAAGGTTTGAATATTATAATTACTGTAGAAGTTCATACGATCTATAAAACCGGCGTAGAAGTAGAAGCGATGCACGGTGCTGCTGTTACTGCTCTGACGATCTATGATATGTTAAAGCCTCTTGATAAAGGAGTTGAAATTTCAACTATTAAACTGGAAGCAAAGAAAGGTGGCAAAACAGATTTTAAAGATCAGCAATCAAATGATCTTCGATGTGCCGTTATTGTTTGTTCAGACGGTGTTGCGGCTGGAGTAAGGGAAGATAAAAGCGGTAAAATAATTATTGAAAAATTGAAGCAGCTCAATTTGCTGGTAGCACACCAGGCAATTATTCCAGATGATCTTTTAACAATACAGGAAAAAGTAAGACAATTAAGTAAAGAAGATTATGATCTTATTCTCTTAACCGGAGGCACCGGTTTATCGCCAAGGGATGTTACACCAGATGCGATCGCTCCTTTGCTTGATAGAGAAATTCCGGGAATAATGGAAGCGGCACGAAATTATGGTCAGCAAAGAACTCCTTATGCAATGCTTTCCCGTGGTGTAGCAGGATTTATAAAAGATACATTGGTCATAACTCTACCCGGCTCTCAAAAAGGTGTTGCTGAAACTATTGATGCGCTATTCCCTTATGTGCTTCATGTATTTCGTGTGAAGGGAGGTGCGCAGCATGAAAAATAAGTTTACTATCAAAGTACTCCAAATATTTTATTTTTCAATTTTCCCATCCTGTAACCAACAGTAAGACTTACCCCTCGATTTTGAATTGACATTTCAGAATTCATAAAATGATTTATGACATTGTTATAAATAGCATTTACATGAAAATAATAATTCTGCCCATTGTATCCACCATTCAAAATAAGTTGATAATTGGCAATAAGTTTTAATGAATGCCCTTGTTTTGAGTATAAATTTTTTTCTATGGCCGGTCCGGCAAATACGCCAGGATTTATACTCCACTCTCCCTCATTAAAAATAAAATTGTAGGTATATCCCCCGCTGATCAACAAATTAACGGAAGAAGGTTTTTTACTTATCTCCGAAAGAAATGCACTGTCTGATCTATCATATTCATTAAGCCCACCTTTTAAAGTAAATCGCTGAAAAAAGGGAGATACCGTTGCTATAAAACTACCAGCACTCTTTGCCTGTAATAGTGAATAATTTCTTGCGGCCTTTAATGAAAATTTTTCTGCATTAAAAATATAGCTGATGCGTGTAAAATAACTCCGGTAATTGATCTCATCATAATATTCAAACTCTCTTTTCCGCCTATCGATCTGGAGGATCAATCCACTGTACTTATTGGTACCAGCTTCAAATAAAAAATTATTATGAGTTTTATGTAAATGAATACCAAATGCTTTGATCGAAGTACTCTGTTTAGCAACAGAGGTGTTAGGAATGTTCTTTGAAAAATCAAGTGATAACCAGTTGTAGTCGATTGTAAAACCAGTATAAGCACTTGTATTGGCAAATAATTTATACTGGCTTATATCATCACTGGCAAAATGCCGGAAACTAAAAGAAGTCTTTGTCGCCCCGGTATATACTTCCACATCATTTTCTTTCTCGAATTTTTTTATATAAGAGTCATCTATCATGAATTGTGCAGAGATGTCGCAAATTGAAAGCAGGCCAGCGATGAAAAATATAAAGTAAGGGAGTAAGAAAAATTTACTTCTGTTTAATAATGAAACCTGGTGTTTCCCCCGCAAATATTTTTTAATATATACAGTCGGCACGAAAATGGTTTTTCTTTGATATAGATATTCTATCGGTTGCGGATTATGTGATCCAAAAAATTGGAAGGTGAAAGTACTTCTCTTCTTTGGTTTATCTAAGTGGATTACTTCTCTTTTCCTAAAACATTTCTTAAAATTGCCGGGAACTGGCCAGAAAAGGAATAATTCTAAGGAGATTACCGATAACCCGACGCTGCAATTCAAACAATCTTGCATAAGTTCTTCAACAATCTATCAGATTCCTTAGGTAATAGGGAGTATTTAAATTTCAAAAGTGATATCAGCTTTTGTAAAGGAAACGCCAGTGATATTGGTTTTGACAATTTCATTTTTTATCTCTTCAGATACAACCAGGGTACCATCAAGATCTCTTGGTTGAGGGAAAAATGAATAACTCTTAATTTTTTTATAAGAAAAAAAACCATAGATATAATCGTTATCAATAAATCTTGTTTTGTCAAAATCAAGAACATCTGGTTTTGTAGCAAAAGCCATTAAAAAATACTCGAAATAATGATTCTTATTTTTTGATTGGACTTTGGTATTAAACCATTTAAATACGGGTGCGGTGTTTTTGAATTTATCAAATATTTGTTTAAGTCTTGAGGACATTAAAGGGAAGCTTAGGTTATTCATGATGTAGTCTTCAAAAATATTATTGTCAAGCTCGAAAGAAAAGGGAAGAAAGTTCAATTCGTATATAATGAGTTCCGGGTTATAATAAAATTCATCAGGAGCGTCTGCAATGCCACCTAAAGAGTTATCATCATACGACATCTCGAAAAATTGAGGGTTGATCATAATTTCTTAATTTTTTACCTGTAACCACTTGCCTGCAACTCAAATAATCTTGCATAAGTATTTCCAGCAGCTAATAATTCATGGTGTGTGCCAAGTTCTTTAATATGTCCTTCGTCGACAACGGCAATGCGATCAGCAATACGGACAGTTGAGAAACGATGAGAGATCACAATTCCAATTCTTCCTTTCAAATTTTCTTTTAACTCTGCAAAGATCGCAGCTTCTGCTTCAGGATCGAGTGAAGATGTCGGTTCATCCAATATCCAGATATCTGCATTGCGATACATGATCCTTGCTAATGCAAGACGTTGCCATTCGCCGCCAGATAGATCGTGCCCGCCTTCAAATAATCTTCCCACTTTTGAATCGAGCCCATTTGCCATTTTCTTTACCAGCCATTCACTTCGCGAATCCTTTAATGCCTTCATTACTTTCTCATCATCAGCTTCACCATATGGCCAGCCCATCATTACATTTTCTCTTACTGATAGTTCATAAGTGGCATAATCCTGGAATAATATTCCGATGCGACTGCGCAAAGTTTCAGGATCCATATCTTTCACATCAATACCACCAATTTTAATTGAACCTTTTTGTACATCATAAAAACGAAGTAATAATTTAACCAATGTACTTTTCCCAGCACCATTCTCCCCAACCAAAGCGATCAATTCACCCCTGCGAATATTCAAATTCAAATTTTCAATTGCTTCACCATGGCCACCGGGATAATGAAAATTGATATTCTCAAAACTGATATTCTCAACAGGTCCATCAGGAATTGATATTGGTTTTTCAGGTATAGGAAGTAACGCTTCAATTTTAAGAAATGAAAAGTAGTCACCAAGAAATCTTGTATGCTGATCCACTGCAACAAAAGTTTGTGAGATCTGTCCAAGTGTTCCCGCAACAGATGAAAAAGCGCCGATCACCAACACCACACCACCCGGATCAATTGTGCCTTGTATGCCTCGTAAGCCTACGAATACATAGGCAAGAGCAAGTGTTGTTCCGGTTACCAGTCCGCTTATCATTGAGATCCTGACACCTGATTGATACATTTTTTCTCTTTGTTTAAAGAGATGATCTGATATCTTTTTATGTCTTCCTAAAAGATAATCAGCCAGCACATAAGCTTTAACTTCTTTGATTGTTCTGGGCTGGATCAACAATTCACCTATATAATTTCTTTCTCTTTCTTCAGGCGTTTCCTGGTAATAATATTTATATAAACGGGATGTGACACGACTTTCAATTATTAATGATAACAATGAAGTGGCTAATGCAAGAACAACCAATAACCAATGAAGACTTGCCAGCAATCCTGCCATTAAAATTATTGTAACAATATTGCCAGATAAGCCAAGAACCGACCATGTAAGATCGCCGGGCCTCCATGAAACATCACGTTTAGCACGGGCAAGACGATCGTGCCAGTCAGAATTATCAAAATGCCCAAGATCTACTCTTGACGCTTTGTCAAGCAAACGACGTTCTGCTTCGAGTTCAACTCGCCTTACGTATAAATTTCTTCCATAACCAATGTATGAACCAATTGCTCTTTGTACGATAAAACATATCCATAATCCAACAAGGAGTGGTAAAAGATCATTGAATTGAAGTGGGTGTATTTTAGCTTCAGCAATTTTATTTACTAATAATGCGCCAAGCAAAACTGTAACAGGAGGAATGATCGAATTGAACATTCCCAACAATGTATATCGAATAAGAAGTTTTGGAGAAGCGGCCCATGCCAATGACATTCCTTGTTTTAGATTCTGCCAAACTCTTGCGGCACGACCTTTTATTTTTAAAAACCCCGGCGGCATATTTAAAAATAATTGAAATAGACGATTTAAAAAAAGTGGAGTATAAAGTGATCATTATGACTTGAAATTAAAAAAATAACCCCCGTGTTGAGACAAGGGGGTTTTCACCAAAACCAACTGTTCGAGAAAGCTTACTGCTATTTGATTAGAATGTAAAAGTGAAAAAGGTTAGATACAAATGGTGTTAACTGGTGGTTAATGAGATCCAGTTCAGGCGACAGGAACTGTGAACCTGTAACCTGTTCCATGAATTGTTTCTAATATAACATCGGGATCTGGCCGCAAATATTTTCGCACTTTGCTCATAAACACATCCATACTGCGACCGAGGAAATAATCATTTTTACCCCATACGGCTATTAATATTTCTTCTCTTTTTAATATCCGGTTAGGATGCTCGCACAAAAATTTTAAAAGATCAGCTTCTTTTTGTTTCAGATCGAAAACGCCATCATCGTTTGATAAACGAAGATCTGTAAAGGAGAAATGAATTTTACCAAAATCGAATTCTTGTTTTGTCTCACTGAACATTTTTTTGGTACGCCGTAAAAAAACATCAAGCTTTAATAAAAGCTCCTTCATGTTAAAGGGCTTTACAATGTAATCGTCAGCGCCTCTTTGATAACCTTCTACTTTATCTTCTATCAATGCCTTGGTGCTGATAAAAAGTATTGGTATCACATCACTTTGTTGGCGAATTTTTTTTGCGACGGTAAAACCATCTTTAACGGGCATCATGATATCAAGCAGGCATATGTCAAATTTATTTTTATCAAATAAATTGATAGCGTCCTGGCCATTCATGCAATCAGTCACCTCGTAATCTTCTTCTTCCAACGCATCTTTAACAAGCTCCCGCAAGTGATCGTCGTCTTCAGCCAATAATATTCTTCCCTTTGCCATGATCATTATTTTAAAGGCAGTTCAATTTTAAATTCCGTACCAATACCTGGAAGACTGTGCACATCAATTTTTCCATGGTGACCATCAATTACTTTTTTCGTAAAATACAACCCTAATCCAAGGCCTTTTGAATTATGTATATTGCCATTCTGCACACGATAAAACTTTTTAAAGATCTTTTTGTA
>JBIOVR010000056.1:0-27639 GCA_044867875.1 Chitinophagaceae bacterium | reverse complement strand
GGAAGTCGGAAACAACATCGCCACGGGCATCCGCAAATGTCTTTTGAGCTGGCGTTGAATAAATTTTAAATATTAATGCAAAAGAAGCGCTGTTATCATCTTTATTCTTTACAATATTTGTGATCGTCCCGGCTTTTGCAGTTGTTTTTTGTGCGCCGGGTATTTTTGTTATTTCAAATCGTGATGAGTCTAAAGTTATCTTATCACTGAAATTTTCAAGCGAGGATCTCCATTTTGTTTTATCCTTTACTAATGAATTTCTGAATGATTTTGCTGTTGTAGTATCTCCGCAATAGAAAATAACGGCATCAGCACTGTAGTTCCATTTATACTTGCTTTATTCTGCTCATAAAAAGCTCTTTGTCCTGCAGTATCACTTTGTGCTTTCGACCAAACTTCCTTCATCATAATATCAAAAAAGAGATTGCCTTCTTTCAGCTCTTTCATTTGCATTTTGAATTCTTCGTTGTAATTTTCAAGATTATTACGGTAATATTCCATCACAGAATTTCTTTTAAATTCTTCATTTAATTCGTTGAAGGGTTTTGCTCCGCTACCATCTGTTTTAAATCGGTTAGTGGCAGAATAAGTAATAAGATCATTGACGATTATGGTTGACACTCCCACGCTAAACAAAGCTGTTGATTTATTTACTGGATTGCCGGGAGATGGAGGCTTTGATGCCATTACGCTGTCAACATACATCTGAAGCATTGACTGGTTAACATTGAATTGTTTAAAACCTGTTTGCGCAAGTATTTTATTGTATTGTTTTTCCTTTGCCACATTTACCCTGCTATCTTTTTCTACGAGGCTACGGATCATATCCAGGTTCTTTTTATTTTTTACGGTCGTTGGTGGTGTTAAAGATGTTCTTTTTATAATGTGATAACCATGATTTGTAAGAAATGGTTTGCTGATCGCTTCATTTTTTAATAAAGAAAAAGCGACGGTCTCAAAAGCAGGATCAAAAGTCCCTAAACCAAATTCAGGCATTGATCCATTGGAAGCAGAAGAAACCACATCATTACTGAATGCTGTAGCAAGTTTTCCAAAATCATCACCCTTTTGCAAACGGGTATAAATGGAATCTGCCAATAAAGCGAGCTGCTTTTTTGCAGCTGAATCGCTGCCAGGAGGAACAGCGATAAGAATTTGTGAAACCTTAATTCGGCCAACTGCTTTTCTTTGACCGAGATTTTTAAAAATATGGTAACCGGAATTTGATCTGAAAGGCGTTGAAAATTTTCCAGGAGAAAGTTTGTAAATAATATTTTCAAATTGGTATGGCAATGAAAACACAGTAATATAACTGAGGTTGCCCTTATTTTGTGCAACGGAAGGATCAGCAGAATATTTCAGCGCAACATTATCAAAACTTTTTCCTGACTGTAGCTCCATGTAAGCTTCCTGTATTTTTAATTTTACAACAGATGAATCAGAATTATTGGCACCTAAAGGAATAAATATGTGCTGCACCTTGATATCTTTCTGACTCCTTGCAAAGGCTTCGTTTACCAATGCATTCATACTTTCGGTATCATTCATGTAGTTTTCGATCACCTGGTTGCGCAATGCAGTATATTCTTCTACAAATCCGGGCATTGCATCATACCCTCTTAGCGTTGCCTCGTGGATCTTCAATTTGGAGTTTATATAAAGATCAAGATAGCCACGCATCTTTTTTGCCTTATCAACGACTGGCGTAGGATAAACCTTGTTAAATGCTTTTTTGTACTCGTTTGCCGAAACGCTTTTATCTGCATAGGTAAAAAGAGTTTGAGCTGATAACGAAGTTGCAATAAGAAGTGTGATGAGTAATGATGGTAGTTTCATAAATAGTGGTTTTATTGGCCTTTTATCTTATAGTCAAGTACTTTATCGATCTGGTCGAAAGGTATTTTTTTGGCTATGATCGATTTGTCTTTGTCAAGCAAATATAATGTAGGCACGGTTTGTACGTCATACAGTTGGTAGTAGCTCGGGATATTATTTTTTACTCTTGCTTCATTCGCATCCTTCGAATTATAAACATGCTCCCAACCCTTCAGTTGGTGTTGACCAATAAAGCTCAGCCAATCTTTCATGGTGCCATCGGTTTCTTTTGCCACTGCATAGATCTTAACATTCATTGAACTCCACTTGGCCCGGTAAATAGAATCTATTCTTGGTAATATTTCTTTACAGTGTCCGCAGGTGGGGTCCCAAAAAACAACGATCGTGTATGGATTGGTTATACTGAATAAGCTTTTTGTTTTACCGGTGCTGTCAGGTAATTGAATATCGGCTGCAGTAGAACCAAAAATATTTGCAGCCATGCTATAATAGCGATCAAAAATAGTTTTCTTTCCTTTCTCATTCAACCAGGGATATTCTGTTTGAGAAAAATATTTTTCAAAAAGATGAACGTAAACTTTGTCTTCCCACATGTACTGCGGGTTCAGGTAGCGATTAATAAATTTTACCAGCAGGAATCGTTGCATCTCATCGTTCGCAGTGGCATAAGCAAGCATCCAGTCTATTTCTTTAATTACAGAGTCAGGATGGGGATAGATCATTGTTGCGAAATATTCATCTAATTTTTCTTCAAAGTAAGAAGTACGGGCAAGGCGTTCATCAAAGAACCATGTATCATCCCAGTAATGATCTTTGTAATAACGATAAGCAAATGTGGAGTCATATTTTCCACCGGGGTGTTGCGCAGCAGGCGGCACTTCGGGATTTTTCATCGCCTTTAATAAAGCGCTGATAGTAGCATCTGGATTTTTTTTGATCAGGTCCTGCCGGTATTGTTGAATGTCTTTATCACTTTTAATAATAGCGTCTGTCCATTTTGTTGAATCGGCTTTTGTTTTTGAAGCAGCCAATTGTTTTTTTCCATCTTCAATTTCACGACCTTTAGCGGAAGCGTAATTCTGGTATTGTAAAAACAATGTATTATCCGGCGAACCTACAAATTTCATGGAAGGAAGAAGATTGGCGGAATCAGCAATAACAGCAAATTTTTGTTCTTTGTCGAGCAATACTTCAAAATATCCAGCCTTGTTTGGAAACCCGATAAGATAAATACCCTTTTCTAATTTTTTTGCTCTTTTAAAAGTGCCGGTGCTGTTATCATCCAGCAATACCGAATCAATGATGGGTTTTTGCTTGCCATAATGATAGCCGAGATAAATGAATTGATGTTTGTAAGGCTTGAAAGTGACTTTAAGCTCAAACTCATTTGTTTGTGCAAAAAGAAAATAGGTGGTGCCGAGGCAAAATAGCAGTGAAAATATACGCTTCATCGAGTATTGATAATAAAATGGTAAAGTTATTCAAAAACCGCAACCATAGGGGAAAAAGATGCAAATAGCCTGTTAATCGTTGTATGCCTAAGAACTTGAAACGCTTAGTTTTGCGCCGTGAGAAGAAAAAAGAAAAATCTTGTTCTTGAAAGGGTGTTAGTGGAAGATTACGCCGCCGAAGGAAAGAGCATTGCCCGGGTAAATGGCAAGGTCGTTTTCATCGAAAGAGTAGTGCCGGGAGATGTGGTAGATATCAAGCTTGGCAAAAGCAAAAAAGATTGGGCAGAAGGATATCCATTACAGTTTCATTCCTTTTCAAAAGAAAGAACTGAACCATTTTGCCAGCATTTTGGTGTGTGTGGTGGGTGCCAATGGCAAATGCTGCCTTATGACAAACAGCTTTTCTATAAACGCCAGCAGGTAGAAGATAACTTGAAGCGAATAGGAAAGATTGAATTACCCGAAATACCCGCAGTGTTAGGCGCTGATGAAACAAAATGGTACAGGAATAAACTTGAGTACACTTTTAGCTCTAAAAGATTTATTCCCGTAAATGAATTTGTAAAAGATGGTATCAATGAGTTGAATGCTGCCGGCTTTCATGCAAAAGGTTTGTTTGATAAGGTTGTTGAAATTGAAAGATGCTGGTTGCAGGCCGAGCCAACAAACGTCATCAGGAAAACGATCGCTGATTTTGCAAGAAAAAATAATTTTAGCTTTTATGACCAAAAATTGCATGTTGGGTTTTTAAGAACTGTCTTGCTTCGTATTTGCGAAACGGGTGAGGTAATGGTGAACGTAGTAATGGCTGAAGACCATGAGGCCAAAAGAAATTCATTGCTTGAGCATTTACTGAAAACAGTCCCCGGGATCACAACATTGCTTTATACCATCAATAAAAAATGGAATGATAGCCTGTATGATCTCGATCCTGTTATTGTCACAGGTAAAGGATATGCAATTGAAAAGTTAGAAGATCTCCAATTCAAGATCGGGCCAAAATCATTTTTTCAAACGAATACAAAACAAGCAGAAAAACTTTACAAGGTTGCAAGAGACTATGCAGAATTGACGGGTAACGAAATTGTTTATGATCTTTATTGCGGTACCGGCAGCATTGGATTATTTGTAAGCAAGCTGGCAAAAAAGATAATTGGTGTTGAGATGATCGAAGATGCGATCGCTGACGCAAAAGAAAATGCAGCGTTGAACAATATTCACCATACAGAGTTTTTTGCCGGCGATGTGGTAAAAATATGTGATGATGCTTTTTTTGCCGCTCATGGAAAACCGGATGTTATCATTACCGATCCGCCACGGGCAGGTATGCATGAAAAGCTGGTGAAGAAAATATTGGAAATAGCGGCGCCTACGGTGGTATATGTTAGTTGCAATCCTGCTACGCAGGCAAGAGATCTGCGTTTGCTTGATGAAAAATATGTGGTAACAAAAGTGCAACCGGTGGATATGTTTCCACATACCCATCACATCGAAAATGTTGCTCAACTGAAACTGAGACAATAATAAGACATTAACAAACCGACTCTTTTTCTCCTTTTCTCTTTTAAATCCCTTAACCTAATTTTACCGAATGAGTTTTCGATATACAAGACCAGAGAGCCTACCGCCAGTAGTTAAGAATTTAATTTTTATCAATGCGTTATTTTTTTTAGCGACTGAATTTTTATTAAGAGACCAGTTTTATTTTGACGGCTTTCAGGACGAAGGGCTGCAAGGAGTTTTTGGTTTGTGGCCGATCAACCACGAGAACTTCAGGCCCTACCAGATCTTCACACATATGTTTACTCATGCGGGCCTGGGTCATATTTTTTTCAACATGTTTGGTTTATGGATGTTTGGCAGAGTTTTGGAAAGTGTTTGGGGATCTAAAAAATTTTTGCTCTTCTATCTTGTTTGTGGAATCGGGGCAGCGCTAGCCCATATGACTGTTGCTTATTTTCAATATGAGAAAGTGCTTGACATGATAGAAATGATGAAAGCAACAGGTCAAACTGAGTATTTGGATATAGTTCAATCAGGAGCTTATTATGCAGTTGGGGCCTCCGGAGCAGTAATGGGAGTGATGGTAGGGTTTGCATATTTGTTTCCCAATACCGAATTGATGCTTCTTTTCCCTCCAATACCAATAAAAGCAAAATGGCTGATTCTCATTATGATTGGTTTCGATCTGTTTGGAGGACTTGGGAGAACCAGCGATGGTGTTGCGCATTGGGCGCATTTGGGTGGGGCCGCTGTTGGCTTTATAATGGTTTATATCTGGAACAAGACAAATAAAAAAACTTTTTATTAGCTAAGAATTGCAAAATTGAAATAATAAAAATCAGGAACTTTGAACTTCACTTTTTTGACAATTTATTATTCACCCTATGGGCATTTACGAAAGAGATTATAAGACCTCAAAATTTACAGATAACCTGCAGGACAATGCATTGGTACAACTCATTACCATTAACCTGGTGGTGTTTGTTTTATTCCAACTTATCCAGGTTTTTTACTTTTTTTCTTTTACCGAAGGAACTACTGGTGTAAAATTCATGAATGATTTTTATTATAATCTTGCCTTGCCAGGAAGTTTCAGCCAATTCATACATAAGCCATGGACCCTAATCACTCACATGTTTTATCACCAGGGGCTTTGGCATATTATCGGCAACATGCTTTGGCTTTGGATGTTTGGTTATATTTTTCATGACCTTACCGGTAATAGGCAGATAATCCCGTTATTTATTTATGGCGCACTGGGTGGCGCAATTGCTTTTATGCTTGCCTATAATTTTATACCGGCATTAAGTACAGTAAATGCAACTGCTACCGGGGCATCAGCAGGCATTATGGCTATTGTAGTGGCCACAACTATGCTGGCACCGGGTTATCGCATCTTTCCAATGCTCAATGGCGGCATTCCGCTTTGGGTGCTCACTGCTATTTATCTTATCATAGACCTTGCGCTTATTCCTGTAAGCAATACAGGCGGACATATTGCACATCTTGCTGGTGGCTTCACTGGTTTTCTTTTTATCTTTTTCATGAGGCGGGGTTTCGATTGGAGTGTTGGTATCAATAGTTTTTTTGATTGGGTCAATAATCTTTTCAATCCTAATAAGCCAAAGAAAAAAACAAAAGAAGAACTATTTTATAAAAGTGAAAGAAAACCTTACACAAAAACTCCCAACCTTTCGCAACAACGCATCGATGAAATTCTTGATAAGATCAACCAACATGGATTTCATTCTCTCACCACTGAAGAAAAAGACCTGCTAAAAAAAGCAAGCAAAGAAGATTTAAAGTAGTTCACCATTGACCACTCACCATTCACAATTCGTAACTTGCACGAATGCCATCCCGCCTTCGGATCATTACAAGAAGAACTCTTGTCGTACTCAATATCATTACGGCGGTTTTATATTTACTATCCTGCCTGGCGCCTTATATTAAGCCTGCTAATTCATGGGTGATTGCAGTTCTTGGGCTTGGCTTTCCTATTTTATTAGCATTGATGATCGGTTTTATTTTTTTATGGCTCATACTTAAATTAAGAAGAGTTTGGTATTCCCTTGTTGTTTTGCTGGCAGGATATAAAAGCATTAACGTTTCCTGGGCATTTAATGCACCTTCCGCATTTCAATATCAGAAAAAGCCAAATCAAATACGGATCGCCAGCTGGAATGTGGCAAGATTTCTTGAATGGAAAAGAAACAACAGCGAAAAAAGCCAGACAAGATTAAAGATGCTTGACCAGATACGTAAGCAGGATCCTGATATTCTTTGCCTGGAAGAATTTTTTCATTCACCCGATTCTGCTTTTTATAATAATATCAGCGAGATAAAAGCAATGGGTTATCCTTACCATTATTTTTCTTATGATCCCGACGGAGACAAGCAATTTATTGGGGCGGCAATTTTTTCAAAATATCCGATGCTCGATACGGGGCTTGTCCGTTATTTCCGCCCGAGTATGACAGAGGCGCTGGTGCATGCCGATATAAAAGTAAATGATGATACGATAAGAGTGTTTACCACACATCTTCAATCTGTACAGTTCAGGCAAAAAGATTATGAAGCGATCAACGAGATAAAAACCGCCAAAGACAGCCTTATCGATAATTCAAAAACTGTGTTGGCTAAACTGCGCAAAGCCATCATTCTTCGGGCATCACAAGCCGATATAGTTCGCCAGATAATGGATGACAGTCCCTTTCCAACTGTCTTTTGCGGTGATCTGAATGATACTCCTAATTCCTACACCTATTTTACCATTCGTGGTGGTATGCAGGATGCATTCCTGGAAAAAGGGTTTGGCATTGGCCGTACTTATTCATCGCTATCACCCACGCTGCGTATCGATTTTATTTTTACCGATGAAAATTTTCGCATTCGCCAGTTTACAAGAGTTGTTAAATATTTGTCAGACCATTTCATGTTGATGGCTGATGTTGAACTAAAGCAAGAAAAATAACTATCTTGGCTTAGTGAAAGCACTTCTTCAATTCCGATGTTGTTAAATCTCCTTTCTCAGGGCTGTGCCCTATTTTTGCCAAGTTTTAATTATTAACCCGACTTTTGATTTACTATTAAGCTTTCGTTGCGTCGCACTCTTCAACTTCAGTAAGTCTGCTGTGCATGAATAGTGTAGACGAATAAAAGGAATATTCATTGTCTCCCGCTGGCGGGGGAAGTATTTCGATAATAAGAAAATTCCCAACTGGGGTGGACACTAAGCTGAATAGAATTACAGAACGTACAAGTGAGTGACACAACAGGAGATGATAGTAATACAAAAGCTGATAACAAAAAAATAGAGGAGATTACTTCGCCTCGCAAGTAAACATGAGCGAATTAAAAATACATAACTCGTATTCAAGACAGAAAGAAGTTTTCAAATCGATAACTCCCGGGCATGTAGGCATGTATGTGTGCGGACCTACCGTTAGCGGTGAATCGCATCTTGGTCATGCACGACCCTATATAACCTTTGATGTCATCTATCGTTATTTGATGCATCTTGGTAACAAGGTCCGCTATGTTCGCAATATTACCGATGCGGGACATTTTGAAGAAGAGGGTCGGGAAGCAGAAGATAAAATTTCGAAGAAAGCGATATTGGAAAAACTTGAACCAATGGAACTGGTGCAGAAGTACACCAATCTTTATCATTGGGCAATGGAGCAGTTCAATACGCTGAAACCAACGATCGAACCAACTGCAACAGGACACATTGTTGAACAAATCGGAATGATCGAAGAGATCATAAAAGCAGGGTATGCTTATGAAGCGAATGGCTCCGTATATTTTGATGTAAAGAAATATGCTGAATCTCATAATTATGGCAAGTTGAGTGGTCGTGTGATCGATGATCTGCTGGAAACAACAAGGGATCTGGATGGCCAGGAAGAAAAAAGAGATTCCGCAGATTTTGCATTATGGAAAAATGCAGCGCCGGAACATATCATGCGTTGGAAAAGTCCATGGGGAGTTGGTTTTCCCGGCTGGCATATAGAATGCTCGGCAATGGCAACAAAATATTTAGGGGCGCAGTTTGATATTCATGGAGGTGGTATGGATCTTTTATTTCCGCATCATGAAAGTGAGATCGCACAGAGTACAATTTGCAATCATGTGGCTCCTGTCCGTTATTGGATACATAATAATATGATCACCATTAACGGCAAGAAGATGGGGAAGAGCTATAACAATGTTATCAGGCTTACCGAACTTTTTAGCGGAGATCATCCTGCATTGGAAAAAGCATATCACCCGATGGTAGTTCGATTTTTTATTTTGCAAACACATTACCGCAGCACACTCGATTTTGGTAATGAAGCATTACAGGCGGCGGAGAAAGGATTGAAAAGATTGTGGGATGCGTATGAGAAACTTGGAATGTTGACGACGGACGACGGACCACAGACCATAGATAGTGAACTCGATGCGAGAGTGAAAAAGCTCATAGCAGAGTTTGATGAATTTATGGACGATGATTTCAGTACAGCGAAAGTAATGGCGAATATGTTTGAGCTGGTACCGGTGATCAACAGCATGAGGGATAAAACAATTCCTGTTTCTGCATTGAGTAAAGACACTTTTGAATTGCTGCAAAAGCAAATGAAGGTTTATGTGGAAGATATTCTTGGATTAAAAAGTGTAACAGACGCTGATAATGAAAAGTTGAAAGGTGTGATGGATCTGCTGATCGATATTCGCAAAGAAGCAAAAGGAAAAAAAGATTTTGCCACCAGTGATAAAATAAGAAACCAACTCACCAGGCTCGGGATAAGCTTAAAAGATGAAAAGGATGGGGGAATGAGCTGGAATATAGAATAAATGCAGAACCACGATTTTTGGGATTATTAGGATTAAGAGGAAATCGGGAAACTTTATTCATCAAAATCCTCTTTCTCTTCATCCAATAAAACTCTATATTTATTTCCTCATAATCTTTTTTAATCAGGTTAATCGTGGTTCTATGCATTATGTTTCTCACTTATCAAAAGATGAAAAATTAAAAAAGCTGATCAGGGATCACGGCACATTCAAATTGAATAAGAAGAAAAATCTCTATCTATATCTCTGTTACTCTATCATGAGTCAGCAGTTATCTACAAAGGTTGCAAGTGTGATCAAGCAACGTTTTCTTGATCTTTATGATGGAGAACCAACATCACAACAGATCGTCGACACTCCTTTTGTAAAACTTAGGGGCATTGGTTTAAGCAATGCTAAAGTGAGTTATGTACAGAACGTTGCAAGGTTTGAAATGGAAAAAGGAATGGATCATAAGAAGCTTTCAAAGATGGGCAATGAAGAAGTGATCGAATATTTAACGCAGATAAAAGGCGTTGGACGCTGGACAACAGAAATGTTGTTGATGTTTGCACTTGGTCGTGAAGATCTGTTTGCAATTGATGATCTTGGTTTGCAACAAGCGGTAATTGGTTTATACGAGTTAAAACACCGTAAGAAAAAAATAATGAATGCTAAGATCCTGAAGATAGCAGAACAATGGGCACCTTACCGCACTTATGCATGTATGTATTTGTGGAGATGGAAAGACAATGTACCAACAAAATAATTACCGGTTCCAGTTGTGTCCAAAAACTATATACCAGCCCCAACTATCAGGCCCTTTCGCAACATCTATTCCTGCTCTTATTCTGAATAGTCGTGCAATAAGATAACGAAAGCCGCCTCCGAAATTGTAAGCTGTTTCTGCGTCGCCAAAACTTTCATTACGTTCCATTGCTTTTCCCAATCCTGCAAAAGCTACCGCACTCCATCGTAAACTAAGGTCAACTCGTTGTTCAGTTTCAATCAGCGCAGTTGTATATCCCTGGAACCTGACAGCTGGCACACCTCGTAATGCGAGTGACGGTAATGCATAAAAAGGAGGATCACCAAACATAAAATTTGATTCTACTCTGAATCCACTGACCCAATTTTTTTGAATAGGGATAAACCAATTCAATGCTCCCGCAAGTTTTTGATAAGTAAAGTCGCTTCCTGTCCAGTTATCGTTCGCATTGTATGAAATATTTATCCTTGCACCCTTGTCAGCTGTAAAAAAATTATCTCGCTTGTCCCAGTCAATAAATGTTCCCAGGCTTGCAACATTGCTTTCGAATTCTCCCGATTTAATAGATGAAGGCAGACTGTCTATAAACAACGGCGTCAATTTATTTTTCGCGAAAAAATATTGCACTCCAAGATATACTTCCTGCTTAGATATTCTCTTGGACAAAGAAAATATAACCGGTATAGCTTTAACGCTGAATTCAAATTCCTTTTCTCCTTTGTTAGCAACATCCCTGTAAAAAGATAAATTCAGATCGGCGATACCACCTCCAATTCTGTATTTCAATCCTTTTGCCGGAATACTACCGATCCGCATTCCTCCAACCATCCAGCTATTATTGACTGTATACATTGCAAAACCTGCTGTAATATCAGGTGCTATATAACCAGTATAGCCAGTTGGCTTTTTTTTAGGGGTAAGAAATATTGGTACCACAGCTAAGCCAAGACCTCCAACAGCAGGCTCGGTGATAATAAACGGAACAGGGATAAAACCTTTGGCATCTATTAAAAAACTGCTGAAATCAAATTTGCCATCTAAAGTGTCTTTTAAGTTTGCCTTGGAAGAAGCTTTTGACTTAGATTTTATTGTGGTATCCTCTTGTGCAAAAACTGGCTGATGCAAAATGATTACTGCTGCAAAAAGGTACAAGAACAATTTTAATTGCATGAGATAAGGTTTCAATGGAAATTGAATTTAAATAAAAGTAGGTAATTGAGAAAGAAATTTTCTATGACTATATCGATAATTATAAGCTGAAAGAAAAGGAAATCCCTTGTGCTATTTTTTTAGAAAAGTATCCAGATGTTTAAAAATGCAGATAGAATTATTGTCAATATGCTTATTGCAATAAATTTTACCAATAGTTTTTATTTTTATAATCTTGGCGCCACTATCGCAAAAAGATCTTTATCCATTTGCGGTTTGACAACGCACTGATTATTGAAATGCATAGTAGAGGTATTGGTTGAATTATAAGCCGGCCAGTTAGGTAGTCCTTTATGATTAGGATTTCCGTTCCTTGCAAAGTTTATCCAGGCCCCGCTTACTTTATCTGCTAATGCATATGCTTCTTTAGCTCCACCCGTCATCTCTTCACAACGATTAATGTTATTAAATACAAAAGCCAGTTCCATGCAATGAACTGCTTTGTATTTTCCATCCATAACAGGGGATTGCCATGTAAACAAATACATGTAAACGGGAGCTCCATTTTGCAAAGACGATTTTTCATTTGCCTGCGAAACAGCTCCGGGTCTGAAGATCACATCGACATCCATCAGATCAGTAGGTTTTGTATCATCAGGGTAAGCTTTTTTTACAGCGGCTATATAAGCATCTGCTTTATCGCCTTGTTGTTTTTTAATATATTCCATTACTTTATCAAGCGGTGCATTGGGCATTCCAGAAAATAAAGAAGGCATGAATTCATTCTTAACAGTACCGATCATCAACGGAATATTTTTAGATAACTCAAATGCTTCTTTAGAAAAAAGCTGGTAAGGAAGATCGTCACCATCAACGCTTGGTCCCCAGCTCAGGCCAAAACCCGGTATTGTTTTACCAGCCGCTTTCATTTGATCAGCAATTATCCTCAATGCTTTTTTTCCCGCATCGCTTAATTGCGAAAAAGGTATTTTCTGAATATCATCAACCTGGTTTGCCTGGAGATTGAGTGCCTTCAATACTTCTGAAGCAATAGACTGGGTAGTTTGTTTATCCAGCATATCCGTTCTAAAAGAGCCGCTTTCATTGATCGCTTTATGAAATAATCCTTTTGCTGATGGCATTGCCATCAACGTATTTACTTTAGCTCCGCCACCTGATTGACCAAAGATTGTAATGTTACCCGGATCTCCACCAAAGTTTGAAATATTATTTTTTACCCATTCTAAAGCTGCTTTTATATCGATAATACTAAGATTGGCGGAATGCTTATACTTTTCACCATAAGCAGACAGATCTAAAAATCCGAGGATATTCAAACGATGATTGATCGATACAACAACTACATCTCCTTTCTTTGAAAGATTTTCACCATCATAAGAAGGCAACTCTTGAGAAGAACCGGCAGTAAATCCCCCGCCATGGATCCAAAACATAACTGGTCGTTTCTTCCCGTCATTGATACCCGAGGTCCAGATATTTAATCGAAGACAATCTTCATTTGTATATCCCCAGTCATGATGAAATGCAAATTCGCTTTCATCCTGTACAGATGTGGTTGGATCCATTAAAGGCGCAACCGGACCATAACTCATTGAGCTACGAACGCCCTGCCATGGTTTGGGTTTTTGAGGCATTTCAAAACGTTTTGCTTCAGCATACGGAATTCCTTTATAAGTGTAAATGGAATTATGAATGTATCCACGAACCTTACCAGATTCCGTATTAGTAACAGCAATATTTTCACCGGTTGTTATTTGTGCATGTGAAGTAATGGACACGAAGGCTATAAACAGTAAACCGAAAATTGAATTTTTCATATTAGCATTTTGAAGTGTGAGAAGATGTTTTAATATAACCCGCAAGACTGCGTTAAGTTATACCTGAAATGGAAAAGAGTTTTTGATAAAGGTCAAAAACTTTGGCTTTTCATTTTTATTTGTTCATCAATTCAAGCTTTGCAAAAAAATCTTCAAACATCAGGTTAATGTCGAGACGGGTATAAACCCTGATATTCCGTCCGCTATTATTGAATTCATATGTACCATGCTCACTGATCCTTGGAGACATTCTAATTACATAGTCGCTTGATGAGGGGTCCGCTTCAAATGATGACTGTAGGGCAGTAAGTAATACCAAGGGGCTATCACCAAGTATATAAACTTCGCCAAGATTGAGTTTAAATTTTTGTGTAATGCTCATTACTCTCTCGATCTGGTCACACAAATACTTTCCGGTTTTACCTAACGGTTTTACTTTCAAAAGCAATTGTGTGTAAGAGATTATAGCCTGCCGGTATCCATTTCTCGGAACTTGCCAGATCGTAATATCAGAACGATTGAATATTGCCCTTACCGCCGCGATATCAATGTTTAAATTGTATTCGACCACTGTATAGTTTGGCGGTGGAAAAGCAAGGTCAGTATATTCGGGTCCTCCAATCCAAATCAACGTGATCTTGTTTGCAATTTGAGGATTTGTCAAAACAGCTGATGCAATTTCAGTAAGTCCAGCTCCACAAAGAATATATAAAGGCAATTGCGTGTCTGTTCTTAAAGCTTCTTTGATAATAAAATTTACAGCTTCGCTTTTTACAGGTGTGCTGTCATTTTGCATAGCAGTGTTTGATCCTGCTATTACAGGAATATTGGTTTTTATTCCCATTACCTGTATTAATTCCCTGGCTTTTTTTGCAGCATTTTCAGCCTGTGTCTTGGAATTATCAAAGCCATCAGCTGCGTTAAGATGCGATCCAATAATTGCTCTTACGTCTACAGAAGGAGATAATAATAAATGAGCCAATTGAAACAAACCATCAGGATCGCCGCCAAAATCATTATCTGCAATGATCCGCATTCGTGGGGTGATAATGTTGCTATCTGTTATTTCCTTCCCAAAGCAGAATGGTTGAATGAGTAAACAGACTAAGAAAACAAAACAGATTTTAGCAGGCAGTTCATGTAATTAAAATGGAAATGTTTTTATTGAGGATATTCTCAGCAATAGATTGTTACGACTCTGATCATTTCGATCATCATGAATGTCTTCTAAAGTTAAATTGTTGATCCTGTATTATAAACAATCTTTTGCATCGTTAATACTATATAACAACTTTTTCCATCTTATCTAAATGGGCTTGAGCAATAGTTGCACCTAATCCCGGCACATCAGGAACTTTCATTACCCCATTGGCGTGATAAGTTAATCCGTCAGTAACAATATCCTCTGAAAACATAAGTGGTGTATCAAAATCACAATGAACAATATGATCACTGCATAATGCAAGATGTGCCGATGCAGTCATTCCTAATCTTGATTCAAGAAATGCACCAACCTGCATGTGCATTTTTGCTTTGTCGCCCAGCTTTACAATTTCATAGGCATTAAAAACACCTCCTGCCTTTCCAACTTTTATATTAAACATATCACAGGCTTTCAATTTCAGCAATCTTGCAGCATCATGTGCATCACCACAACTTTCGTCCGCCATTATTGGTATGGGACTTTTCTTTTTCACTTTTCTTAATTGCATGAAATTCCATTTGGCGATCGGTTCTTCACAATGTTCGACATCATATTCATTAAGTGCATTCAATGTTTCGATCGCTTCTTTTACACTCCAACCTTGGTTGGCATCTATGCGAACAGGAATATCATCACCCACGGCTTCACGTATCATTCTTATTCTTTCCACATCTTTTTTCTTTGACTCACCCAATTTTACTTTAATAGATGGATAACCCTGATTTTTTATTTTCAAAGCATCTGCTGCCATCTTTTCCGGATTATCAAGACTCACCGTATAATCTGTTACCAACTGTTTATTGTTTTTGCCACCGTATAATTCATAAAGCGGCACTTGTTTGTGCTGACCAATGATATCATGTAAAGCAATATCAAATGCGCTTTTAATACTTGTATTGGCATAAATTAGTCTGTCCATTGCCGCAAGATTATCCTGCAGCTTTAATGCATTTGCTCCTTTTAATAATTTGGCAAAATATTGTCCGACGATAAAACAGGTGTCGATACTTTCTCCATTCACGGGCATATAAGGACTACTCTCGCCAAATCCTGTGATACCTGATTCCGTTCTTATTACTACGATCACATTTTCAACATGCGTCTCATAAGCCAGTGACGTAATGAATGGCTCAATTAATGGCATGCGCAGTTTATAGATCTCCACCTGCGAAATAACTTGTTTTTCTTTCATGAAATTATTTTTTAAGGATCGGTATCAAACAAAATTCTAAGGCCAAAATTAATTCCGCAAAGAAATGGCGCATGTGAATTGTTTAAAAGATACTTGCTGGGATAATCGGTCGTGGGTATATACATCCTCATTTCTGAATATATATAGATCTCATATGAAATAGGGAATTCAACACCCCCGGTAATATCAAACGTCAGTCTTTTAAAATCTCCCGAACCATGTATAACATTGTATTGAATAGTATACAGCGCAGTATCTATATTGGTAGAAAATATATTGGATGCATTGCCATACATCACGCCGAAACCGCCAGCTACATAAAGATTAAATTTTTCAAGATTATTATATGAACCGATCAAATATCTTTTGAATCCAAAAGATATTTGTTTTAATCTCATTTCTGACTGATTAGAAAAAGAAATGGTTTGGGGTTGTGTTGCCGGGGATTTAGCGGTGGCAGTAAGGGTGTTGTCATATTTCCCTTTCCAATGAAAGTTAAGCCATGCATACAAGGTATTTTTTTTATCAAGATGCCATTGAGGCAAGATGGTTAGACCAGCTACAGTAAATTTTTGTTGTGGATCAAAATTGTGTAGTAAAGAAATATCGGTGGCCGCGCTGAATTTTACCTGCGCAAACAGGCAATTACTGCTGAGTAAGAAAAAAAATATTAAAGTACTACTGAATGACTTCACAAGAAAAGTTGTGATGCAATGTTAAGTAAATATTGATTATCATTTTTTATGTTGTTCGTGGCTAAATTCCTTGCTTCTAAAGAGCTCAGGAATTAGCTTCAACCATGAAATTATTTTACCAGCTTAAGTTCCCTAATGATATTTGAGGCGCCGCCCAATTTATCAATACACCAAAGTATATAACGAACATCAACACAAATAGTGCGGTTCAAATCTTTGTCAAATGCAATTTTATGACTTAAGGCCTCATAATTGCCATCAAAAGCGAGGCCCAATAAGTTGCCGTTGGCATCTATGACCGGTGAACCCGAGTTGCCACCAGTAATATCATTGGTTGTAATGAAACAAACTACCAGGTCTTTTTTTAATTTATCTGCGTATTGACCAAAATCTTTTTTCCTGGCAAGTTCAATTTCTTTTGCAGGCAGATCAAACTCGTAATCACCGGGTATGTATTTTTGATGAACACCTTTCATGGTACATACATAATCATAGAACACTCCATCTCTTGGCCGGTAACTTTTTACATTCCCAAAACTTACTCTCATTGTGAATGTGGCATCAGGATACATCATTTTTGCTTTTACCGTATCCATCTCCATAATACCTTTCAGATACATCCTGCCATAATCATTATTTTTTGTGTTAAACTGCTGGAATTTTGCTGAGTATTTGCTTTGGTAATTAATAAGGAAAGCACTTGCATGCGCATAAGCAGGGTCATCCTGCAATATGTTAGGATCAGGGTTTTTAATGAATGTATTCCATTTAGCATCATCAAAGATCATGGTCTTTTCAAAAACATCTTTTGCATACTTTTTATAGGTTTGTTCGTCATCTAATTTTCCCCAGGTTTGCACTCGTGTTCTATAAAAATCAATGGGGTGTTGTCGTTTATCAACATCCTTATAAAACATCATCGTAATATCGGCTACTATTTTTTCATCGGAAGTTTTGTTCTCATTTTTAAGAAATGTAGTTCTTGCTTTTCCTGCCTGGTCAAGGGCTCTCTTTATTTCTGCAGCTGTTTTTCCCTGTTGCACTAAGGCTGTTTCAATCTGTTGCAATGAGGCAGCAAACATCATTAGCGGCGAACCATACAGCCCTTCATTTATATACATGCGGTGTTTGGCATAAGGTCTCCACTCATCGTAGACCTTTCCCCAATCTTCAAAAATTGTGGAATAGCCAGGTTTGCCTTTAGCCCAATTGATGAATATTTCTTCTGCTTTTTTCTTTTGGCCAAACACATCATACTTTAACAGCTGTTTACTTTCACCATCATAAAATTTCCAATAGTTTGCAATGGTCGCATAGTCGGCTGCTAATTGCAACTTGATCTCGGGATCTTTTTTCATTTCTTCAAACATATATTTCAATCTTATATCACGCAGCTTTACTAATGTTGGATTGTCAATATCTGTTTTCAATTTTACACCATAAGAAGTTTCGTATCGATTGGTGCTTCCTGGGTAACCATAGATCATTGTATAGTCACCATCTTTATAGCCTTTAAGTGATACTGGTAAAAACCATTTTGGTTTTAAAGGGATATTTTCTTCACTATACTCCGATGGTTTGCCATCTTTACTCATATATACACGAAAAACTGAAAAGTCACCGGTATGACGTGGCCATTCCCAATTATCAGTATCACCGCCAAACTTTCCTACACTCTCTGGTGGTGCGCCAACAAGACGAACGTCTTTATAACGCTGGTAAACAAAAAGTAGAAATTGATTGCCTTTAAAGAGACTGCTGATCCTTGCCTCAATAAATTGGGAAGCATCGGAAAACTTTGCATTCAGGTTATTGAGTGCTCTTGATTGTCTTTGTATTCTTTCGGTGCCAGTCAATCCATTTAATGAATCCATCACCATCTGAGTTACATCCTCAATTCGTAAAAGGAACTGAACTGATAAACCCGACGGGATCTCATCAGCTTTGACTTTTGCATAAAAGCCATCACGGAGATAATTATGTTCAAGAGTGCTGGCAGAAGTGATCGCATCATAGCCGCAGTGATGATTGGTAAAGATCAAACCTTCAGCGCTAACAATTTCACCGGTACATCCGCCACCGAAAATAACAATGGCATCTTTTAGCGAAGGTTTATTGATGCTATATAATTGTTCTTTTGAAAGTTTTAATCCTCGTTTCACCATATCATTATACACTTGCTGGCCGAGTAGTAATGGCAGCCACATGCCTTCGTCAGCCAGGGATCTTAAAAGAAAAGTGATAGAAAATAGGAGGGTAAGTAAGAGCCTTTTCATACTTTAAATTTTATCAAATCAAACTCAAGTTAAAAAATACATATAACAAATGATGTGCCCGGATAAATCTTATTATTTTTATAAGGTAAACAATAAACAAAATGATAACAACCACCACACCTAATATTGAAGGCAGAAATATAGAACAATACTATGGAGTAGTTTCCGCCGAAGTAATTATTGGCGCCAATTTTTTTAAAGATATTTTAGGTGGGCTGCGTGATTTTTTTGGTGGTCGCAGCGGTACTTATGAAAAAGTGCTTGATGAAGCCAAACAAAATGCCATGCATGAATTAATTCAGAAGGCACAGGCTTTAGGCGCTAATGCAGTAGTGGGTATCGATCTTGATTTTGAAACCGTAGGCGCCAATGGAAGTATGCTAATGGTAGTTGCTACAGGAACTGCCGTTAGGGTCAACTAGTTTGATATTCAAATTCCGTTGGCTCGCATCTACAAGATTTAATAAAGATAATGCCGATACCGGTTCAGGTCATGCCTAATTATTGATTCAGTGTTTTCCACAAAAGATCTTTCAATTGGAGCAATCCTTTTTGGGTGAAAGAAGAAATAAAAACATGCGGGATATTCTTTGGTAATTCTTTTTCGATCGCATTCAACAATTCTTCATCAAGCATTTCACTTTTGCTGATGGCAATGATGAACTGCTTGTGTAATAATTCAGGATTATATTTTTCTAACTCACTTTGTAAAATCTCAAATTCTTTTTTGTGATCATTGCTATCGGCAGGAATTAAAAAAAGTAAGACAGGATTGCGTTCGATATGTCGGAGAAAACGATGACCCAATCCTTTGCCTTCTGCGGCACCTTCAATGATTCCCGGCAGATCTGCTACGCAAAAACTTTTTCCATCACGATATTCAACAATTCCTAATTGAGGATTAATAGTAGTGAAAGCATAATCGGCGATCTTGGGTTTTGCTGCCGTGATCACAGAAAGCAAGGTTGATTTACCTGCATTGGGAAAACCGACCAGCCCAACATCGGCTAATACTTTTAACTCAAGTACTTTCCATCCTTCTATGCCGGGTAAGCCGGGCTGCGCATATTCCGGTGCCTGGTTTGTTGGTGTTGCAAAATTCGCATTACCTAATCCACCTTTACCGCCCTTTATCCAGATCACTTCCTGGCCATCATCCATTATCTCGGCTTCCTGTTCACCAGTTGCTTCGTCTTTTATAATGGTACCCAACGGTACTTCGATATAAATGTCTTTTCCATCGCGGCCACTCATATTGTTTTTCATTCCGCCTTCGCCATCTTCTGCCAGCACATTTTTAAAATAACGGAGATGAAGTAATGTCCAGAGGTTACGATTGCCTTTCAAAACAATGTGACCACCTCTTCCGCCGTTGCCGCCATCGGGCCCTGCAAGGGGATTAAATTTTGTACGGGCAAAATGTCTGCTGCCAGCACCGCCATGCCCGCTTCTGCAAAAGATCCTTATCTGGTCAACAAAGTTTGTTTTTTCCACTAGTGAAATGTTATGGCGGCAAAAGTAAGTGTTCTTTATTTGGTGGGTAAGGATGTAATATTCGCCGCTGAAATTATTTTAGAAACTGCTTTAACCATTCGGTTGCTGCCTTGTCATTTGTAAAACTTTTCATTGGGATAGGCGGAGGTTTTAACCCGAATAAAATATTCATAATGAATCTTGAAAGCCCCGGTTTGCAAACCATTGCCATTGCGGTATAAATTACCGGGAGTTGTTCTGTTGAAAATTTCCGTGTTTGTTTATCTGGTATTGGAGAATTGGCCAGGTAGATCAGGAGCGGAACCGGTTTGTTATCAGTAATAGATCTTACAAGAACCATATTGGATGAAATATTTTCCACGGTTCTCAAAATACTTTTGGAAAGAGAAACAAGAATCCCATTATCATCAAACCAATAAGTAGCAATTTCACCTTCCCATGTTTGCCTGTCTGTTAGTTTTTGTATGTTCATGGCTAAGCATTTTATTAAGCCCTTCTTTCTCAAATAAAATACGGCCCAGTTTTAAGTCTGACCAGCCATTTTTTAATTTGTAAGTAAATGCCGGGGTATTACCAGTTAATTCGCATTCAATAAAACAGGTGGATACTTTATTGGTTTTAATTTCTTCCATTTCTTTCAACTGGTGCAGGTGGGTTGAAATAAGAAATAATGAATTGGGGAAATTGACAAGTCCTTTTATAGTTGTACTACTGATCTCCAGTGCATCTTCAATATTCGTTCCCCGGAATAATTCATCAAAGACTGCAAAGCATTTTGTGTTGTCTGCGGCTTCTTCAAGTACATTTTTTAACGTAACTATTTCTGACATAAAATGACTGTAACCACTTACAATACTATCGGTAAGATTAATGGCCACGGAAATTGTAGTAAAAAAAGGCATGGTGACTTTCGAAGCAGGTACAGCAAGACCTGTATGTCCAAGATAAACGCATAAACTGACTGCTTTCAGCAAAGTGGATTTGCCAGACATATTAGGTCCCGTTAAAAGAATAACATTTTTGCTGGCAGTAAGATCATTTTTTACAGGAGTTTTTAAAAGCGGGTGGTAAAACTTTTCCAGTGAAAAAGTTGTTTCATCAAATGAGGGAAAAGTAAAGCAATGCCTGGTTACACCAGTACTTATAGAAAGATAAGCTTCAAACAAAAACCAGCGTTTCCAGAAAGATGCCGCCTCACCATTAGTTATTTTTTTAGTAATGATCTTCATCAGTTCGACCATATGCCGGATCCTGAATTTTTTTTTCGTGAAGGCTAATTCATAACGCTCCAGGTTAAAATCTGCAAAAAAGCCTTTGAGGTATTCGAGCTCAATTGCATATTCCGCTGGAAAAACTTTTGTATCGATCTTGCTTAAATACGTGTAATATATTTTATGAAAAAGGCGGACAAGCAATATAAGCTTTCCCTTTTTTTGACTCCGTTCCTTTTCAGAAAACATAAATTTCCATTTCATTTTCCTGGCTGAAAAAGATCCGGCGTAAAATGTTTCAAGAAAATTATAAATATCAGATAAGTCAAACCGTGAAAACGAATATTCTTTTAATAGTTCCTGGTTAGCAATAAAACCTTTTAATACCTGTTGCCTGTATATTATTGCTGATATTGAGTCCAGTGGTTTTGTTATTATATCAGATACTGCTTTTCCTGAGAGGTGATTAAACGTGAAATCAAACAATGGACGGATCTCATCTTCTATGTGCAGGTCGCCGGTATTTATCATTTGATCATGCTTAATATATTAAGATCGCTGGGATACGAACGGAAGGGGCAAAAATAATAGTTTTGATTTGATGATAAGGAAAGAGGAAGTTGAATAGTGCGACGCAACTTGGTTGAATAAAGAGATGAAGCTCACGACATAAAAATTTAAAACCCTTTTTCGCTAGGGCTTAGGTTACGAAAGGGGCATAAAAAAACGCCGGCCTTACGGGGTCGGCGCTGTAACGCAGTAAACGGATATTTACTGCACCACTAACTTTTGGCTAAAAACAGATTCCTTGTTACTGCTCGATACTTTAACAAGATAAACACCTCTTGCAAATGATGATTTTATTGGAATAGTTTCTACTTGGTCTTCAGATTGTACGTTCACTGCCCGCTGTACCACTATTTGCCCAATTGTGTTAGTCATTTCAATATTATAGTTACCGGCAGGTATTTTTCCAAACTGCAAAGTGAATTGATCATTCGCAGGGTTTGGATAGATCTGAATTTTGCCTGCAGCAATAATATTATCCTTACGTGTTATAATTTCTGACTGAGTTAAATTCTTTGGCTTAGTTTGTAAATAATTACTGTTGGCAAGATCGGAACTACGGAAAATACCGGCTTTTGATTCGTATTGTGTGGCTTTCCAATCTTTCGGATCAACGAGGAAATAAGCATTTCCATTTATTGCACTGCTTACCAAAACTTTTCCTTCAGTTGTAACTACTGCTCCATTTGTGGTGAAGTCCTGTGGCAAACCTTGTATGTAACCTAACAGTTTTGCCGCTTTTGTTTCTACATCTATTTTGTATACACTGTTGCGGGCAGAAAGAATGTAAAGTTTGCCTTCATCATCCGCGATCATATCTCCACCCCAGCTGCTGCAACGATTGTGAATAGAAACGCCACCATTGGAAGGATCATCAACTAAAGAACCCAAATGAGTTATTTCTAATTTTTTGCCAGTCGTAAAACGAATAAAAGTATTAGCATCGTTTGAAATGGCATAACCAGTTCCATCAGGATTGATCACCATACGGGTAATAACCTTTCCTTCATCATTATGCATGCTGCCCATTTTTGTAAATGGTTGATCAGTTACATAAAACACTTTCATTGTTTTCAGATCAACATACCTCAACTGGTCGATGAACATCGGTGTGAAATAAAGACGATTATTTTTTTTATCATAAGCCATTGCTGCCACACCAGTACTAAAAGGAGCGTTCATATAATCTCCAAATTTTAAATCTGGCAATGCCTTCCATGTTTTTCTTGTGCTCACATCATAAGCAGGCAGCGAAGCATCTGAACCATTTAATAAAACAGTAGTGAATTCACCGCTCTTGAGATCAAGTTTGCGCAATGCATTCCAACCGCTGCCGGTTGCCTGGAGATCAGTTATTGCAAATGCAAAACGATCATTTTGCGCATATATAAATGAAGAAAAACTTAGAGTACCGAGGAGAAGGGCCGAAAAAAGTAAACTTTTTCTCATACACAAGATTTTGGTTTAAAGAGGAAGATTAAGTTACGAAGATTCCCATTGATGGCGAAGAAATTTTTTTAGAATGGGAAAATTACTTGCCAAAAGGCTTATAATCTTTAGCCTGTAACGGAAGATGATCGGGGATCTCTCTAAGCGGCTCACATTCCTTCCAGTTTTCAAACATTTCTTTTGGAAGTGATTGATATAGTTTAGTGCCTTCAGTTTTCCAGGCAAGCATTTCATCTGTTACTTGTTTAATTATCTTTCCCGGGTTACCCACTACCAGGCTTCTTGTTGGTATTTTTTCATCTTGTTTAATAAATGTCAATGCACCTATGATACATTCGGCGCCTAATTCCACATTGTCCATGATAACAGCATTCATTCCTACTAAACAATTTTTACCGATCGTAGCACCATGAATGATAGCGCCATGACCGATATGAGCACCGGCTTTTAGTAAAACGGTTACACCGGGAAACATGTGAATGATGCAATTTTCCTGCACATTACATCCGTCTTCAATAATTATTTTACCCCAGTCACCGCGAAGAGCAGCGCCTGGACCGATATAACAATCTTTTCCGATAATAACATTACCGGTGATGGCAGCAAGCGGATGAACAAAAGATGATTCGTGAATAACAGGCTTGTAATTGTTGAACTCGTAGGTCATCTTTAGTATGAGTATATAAGGATTATAGGTATATATAGTAGTTGGTATTCATTTCTTTTCACCATCCCTTTGATTTCGCAAATAATTAATGTAACCATTCAATAGTCTTTCGATTTCTTTTCCTTTTTCTTTAAAATAATTTAATCGTTCTTCTATAATATACTTTTCATCAAAGGCATCAATAAGGTGATTTATTGTTTCTGCAAGAGAACCTCTTGCCTGTATACAAAAATGAAGCTGATCAGCGAATGTAAATCTGCCATGACCTTCTGCAAGAAGCGCATTAATTGATCTGGAACTTCTGATGACCTGGTCTATTAATTTGAATTTTTCATCAGTGGGCCATTTTCTAGCTTCTTTGGAAACTTCGTTTTTAAATTCACGAGCTTTTTTCCAAAGCTCCAGCTGTTCAAAACCGAATTTTATTTCTCCTATAGCCATTTATTTCGGTATTATTTTGTAAATACCTTATATACTTAATATACTTTATAAACCCTCGCTACCGATCAACTTTTTATCAGTTCGAAAACAAAGCCCTTTAAAAAGAGCAACATCCTGATCATATTGGTTTCTAATTGCGATATGATAAAGACCTGTTGATCTGCCGTTATGAATTTCGATCGCTTCAGCAGTTAATATATCCCCGATGTGAACTGGTTTAATAAAATTGATCGAGGTATCCAGTGCAACAGATAAATTATTTCTGTTGTTACAAGCAAAGGCAAATGCACTATCACCCAATGAAAAAGGAATGCCACCATGAACAATCCCAAATCCATTCACCATTTCTTTTCTCACCGTCATTTTTATTTTACTATAGCCTTCTTTTATTTCCAATACTTCTATTCCCAACCATTGACTGAAAAAATCATTTTCCATCATGTGATCAACAACTTCCTGGTGAATCGTAGCCATAACAATCAGTATTTTATTCTCCTGTAAACTTGGGAATTCTTTTTTCTAAAAATGCTTTTACTCCTTCCTGGAAATCTTTTGTCCTTGCCGCCCTTTGCTGGTAAATATCTTCATCCTGCAATTGTTCTTCCAATGTAGCTTTAACCGTATGGCTTAGTAATTGTTTTGTATAGGCCAGGCCTTTTGTAGGCATTTGAGACAAATAAGAAGCGATACTTATCGAATTTTCAACAAAAGTCTCATCAGGGAAAATTTTATAGATCATCCCGATGCGTTCTGCTTCTTCTGCCGGAATTTTTTCGCCAAGCATCATTAATGCACTTGCTTTTTGCCAACCGATCAATCTTGGTAAAAAAAATGTGCCGCTGCTATCGGGTATCAAACCAATTTTTGAAAATGCCTGTATGAATGACGCGGATGTTGCTGCAACGACTATATCGCAACACAACGCAATGTTTGCACCTGCACCGGCAGCTACACCATTCACTGCCGCAACAACAGGTTTTTCTAATTTTCTTATTCGGGCGATGATGGGATGATAATGTTCAGAAAGAATTTTTGCCATTCCGGGCCCATTGGGATCCGCGACTTCTGAAAGATCTTGTCCTGCAGAAAAACCTTTGCCAGCCCCAGTAATATAAACACATCTTACTTCATTGCTTTTGCATTCATCCAGTTTTTCCTGCATGAGCAAAGCCATTTCACGATTGAATGAATTCAATTTATCCGGACGATTCAATGTGATAATGCCAACGGAATTTTTTATTTCAAAAAGTATAGAGCTCATTAAATATATTTTGTTTTACCCGGCACAGCTATCGGGTAATAACCATCTGCATCAGGTAAAACTGGTGGCATTGCATTCCAGGCAAATTCTTTTGGCATTATGTTTATTCCAGAGTTAAGTATTTTATCCCAATTTAAAACCTGGCCCGAATATGTTGCCATTCTTCCAAATATCGCGGTCATTGTACTCATTGCTCCTCTTTCTGCATCAGCAAATTTGTATTCGCCTTTTGCAATGGCAGCAAACAGTTCATCATGCTCCGTTTGATAAGGATCGTTCTCATTTTTTTTATCATACTGGAACAAAACGTTACCGGCATTATCTTTTATATGCGCAGCTCCACAGAATATTTTTCCTTTTGTGCCGACCAATAGCTCGTCAACTTTACTCATGGTACCCGGAATGTGCCTGCACTGGCTATTTAATATGGAACCATCTGCATATTGAAACTCTACATAATGATGATCAAAAATTTCGCCATTATCTTTTCCTTTTCTTACCTGTCTTCCACCCATGCCCTGTGCTTTTACAGGGTAGCCACCCTTGAACCAATTGATGACATCAATATTATGTATGTGTTGTTCTACAATATGATCACCGCAAAGCCAGTTGAAGTAATACCAGTTGCGCATTTGGTATTCCATTTCTGTCTGTCCTTCTTTTCTTGGATTTACCCAAACTCCATCATTATTCCACCACGCCTGTGCTGATGTGATATCGCCGATCATCTCTTTTTTTGCATACAACTCACGATATGAATTTTGATAATGACGTTGCAGGCCAACAATCACATTTAATTTTTTTTGTTTGGCAATCTCTGCTGCATCCAACACTCTTTTTATTCCAGCCGGATCTGTAGCAACAGGTTTCTCCATAAAAATTTGTTTACCCAGTTTTACGGCTTCTTCAAAATGTATAGGTCGAAATCCCGGCGGTGTAGTTAATATCACTACATCTGCATGGGCCATTGCTTTTTTATAAGCATCAAAGCCAACATACTTTCTTTCTTCAGGCACATCGACCTTGCTTTTAACATTATTATCACCTGTCATCTCTTTAAAAGAGTTATCGATCCTGTCGCGGAAAGCATCAGCCATTGCAACCAATTTTACATTTTGCTTTGTAGACAGAGCTTGCGTTGCCGCACCAGTACCACGACCACCACAACCGATCAATGCGACTTTGATCGTATCATCAGCACCGCTGAAAAAATTTGCTCTTGACAATAGTGGCGTTGCCATTACTCCACCTGTAAGAACTGCAGAAGTTTTTACAAAATCGCGGCGGGAGTTCTTATTTTCTGTATTCATAAAAGAGTGTTTTTTAATTTGAGAGATATAAGGTAAAGAATTTTTCTATTTCATCCGCTGATGGTTGTTTTAAAGGTCTAACTAACCTGAAACCGGCAAACGGGGCATCCGTCAGCCACCATTTACTTTTTGGTATTTGGGGATCACGTTTATTCCATTCGGGTAACCATTTTGTCCTGTTGGCACAACGAAGTTCGGTTGCTTCGTTAACATAGGAGCCACCTTTTAATAGTCTTGGATGACGGCTTGTGGGTTTTAATTCAGGATTAACATTCACATCTTTCATAATGGTAAAATAATTTTCATCATATTGATCCATTACCCATTCACTTACATTTCCGAGCATATCATATAATCCAAATGCATTTGGTTGCAATTGTCCAACTTTATGATAGGCAGCGTTACTGTTTTTATTATACCAGGCATATTTTTCAATATCGCTTTCATTGTTTCCAAAAAAATATGTTGAGGAAGAACCGGCACGACACGCATATTCCCATTCGGCTTC
>JBIOVR010000055.1:0-5229 GCA_044867875.1 Chitinophagaceae bacterium | reverse complement strand
CAGGTTCCAGTAATTCCATTTAATGACGTAGTTGGTAATGCAGATAATGTGCTGCCTGAACAGATCGGTGCTACGGCATTGAACATTGGTATTACGTTACTATTAACCGTGATCGTTAATGAAGTTGTTGTTGCACATTGTCCCGCTGTCGGTGTAAATGTATAAGTCGTAGTTGCTGTATTGTTCAGTGCTGGTGACCATGTTCCCGTAATTCCATTGAGTGATGTCGTTGGTAATGCAGATAATGTTCCTCCTGAACAGATCGGTGTAACTGCATTGAACGTTGGAATCACGTTCGCATTAACTATTACATCAATTTGAACCCTTGCACTTTCACATCCGCCAATCGTTTGGGAAACGTAATAACTGGTAGTTCCAGCTGTTGAGATGGATGGAGTTGGTGCGGTGGATGATCCAACTCCACCAGTTGAAGTGGTATACCATAATAGATTACTTCCTGATGCAGTCAATGGCGATGCAATTGCACCCACACAATAAGTTACAGGTGTAGTAACGGTGGGAAGAGGAGTAGAAACGATATTGATTGTTTGCGAGTAAGTAGTAACACAACCTAGCACATCTGTCACTTGGAGTGTAATAACAAAATTTCCAAACGTTGAATAAGTATGCGATGCGTTTTGTGTTGTGGCTGTTGTTCCATCTCCAAATTGCCAAAGAAAAGTTGAATTAGATGTTGGGCAAGTCTTAATAAAATTATAGGTACCGCATCCAGAGCTTGTATAGGTAAAGTTAGCGTTGGGACCTAATGTTGCGGTGCCGCCTCCACAAGCGCCGCCAAATACTAATGAAAATCCGCTGTTAGATATAGAAAAATTATCTACTAATAATGCATATACATTACCCGCCACAAGATTCATTGTACTGGTTAGGCAAGATGAAGCTCCACCACCAGGCGCCGACCAATTTCCCCAGGCTCTTGGAAAATTTCCATTGCCACAAGGGTCCCCACCAGTCGAACTTCCGCAGCTTTTAAATCCCGGCTCATTAGTTGGGCAAGTACTTATTCCTGTAGAACCAGTGCAACCACTCCAGTTGCATGCAATGGAATTCCCTTTGGTTGTACATCCATTGGGATCTGATGTAATATTCCATAACGCCCAGTCATAATCATCATTCCCATTTACAGGATTGATATTAAATTCAAGAGTACCACTACATCCTGCAGTAAACTTAAACCATTTTGATTGCCTTTCGCCGCCAACTCCCCAACATGAATTGGCTGCGCTAACTTCCTGCAAACCGAAACCTGCATTGGAAGTTGACTGAGAAAATGCATTCGAATTGCACAATATGGCCGCATTGTTACAATTCTGTCCAGCCAAAGTCGGAGGTGTAGTAGTAGTCAGACATGTTTGAAAAGGACCTGGAGTACCTCCATTTGCATTTGAGATTGTATAATAATAAACAGTCCCGTTTGAGAGCCCGATGAATGTAGCGTTTAGTGGTGAGGGCCCACATTGACTGCCTACGATAGTAAAACCACCGGCACAAGTTCCTTCTACGAGAATTACCTCAACATTTCCAGACCAAGGTGCCGAAGCAGTAATCGTAAATTGCGCCTGTGAGCCAGAAGATGTAAATGTATACCAAACGTCGGGATGACTACCGCCGCCCTGGCAACCAACAGAGCCTTGCCAGCTATCTGCAGCAGCTACTGTAGTGCCATCGTAACATGTTCCGTTGGGTATTACAGCCGTTGCAGTATTGCAATTATCGTTTGCAGGCTGGGCGAAGATTAAAGCAAAAGAAAATAGTAAGAAAACTAGTGTGACTGATTTTTTCAATTTGAAAATGTTTCAAAAATTATTTTCTCAACAAATTCACAGGAAAAGCATTTTTTTGAATTATAAGAGAACCGTGACCCATACCCTCAATTTCCTATTATATCCAAAGCCGTTTACTCTTTATCATCGAACTCTAATTTACACAGATATTTTCTGGAATGGAAATGATTACTTGAAATGGTCAAGTACTAACAAGGACTTATGAATGCGCCCTTTTATCCCCATCGTAAAAAAACCAGTTTTGGTTTTTTATCTATGATTCTTAATTAGCCCCGTCGAGTTCAAACACTTTGTTTTGACTATACATTTAGTCCGGTCAATAAGCTCTAATTTTACAACAGATAACTTATAAAAAATGAAACCATCTGTTACAATCGAATACTGTCCCAAATGTCATTGGTTATTGCGGGCCGCTTACATGGCCCAGGAATTTCTCACCACTTTTGAAAATGAATTAGATTCAGTGGCTCTTAAGCCAAGCGACATAAATGGAAATTTTCATATAAGCGTTAATGGTAAAAAAATATTTGATCGCAAAGAGTTTGGCGGCTTCCCTGAAATAAAAGAATTAAAACAATTGGTCCGGGATGTAGTTGCCCCGGGAAAAGGTCTCGGCCATACAGATTCAAAAACACATCATCAGTCTTAAAAAAAAATTATGTTGGGTGTAGTCCTCTGTGGCGGTCAAAGTTCACGAATGGGTAGTGATAAAGGCCTGCTGATGCTTAATGACAAAACCTGGACACAAAAAGCAATTGATACTCTAAGGAATTTTCAGATCCCTATAGTTATATCTGTCAATAAAAACCAGTACCAGGACTACTCAATAATTTTTCTCGTAGATACTTTAATCCCTGATGACCGTTCCCTACAATTGCACGGGCCCTTGTGTGGATTGTTAAGTGTACATCTTAAATATCCAGAAGAAGACCTGTTAATACTTGCTTGCGACATGCCTTTAATAGATACAGAGCATATTAAGCAACTTCTTTCTAAATACACTACTGAGACTGCAGATGCTTTTATTTATTCTAATGATGGTGAGCCTGAGCCAATGCCCGGAATATATGGATCAAAAGGTCTTAAGTATGTTCATCAACTGTATAGCAGTGATCAATTACCCAGGCACAGTATGAAATATATGCTGGAACATATTTCAACTTCCATCTCTCCACTTCCTCCTGAGAAAAAGGATCGCTTTCGCAATTTTAATACGCATGCTGAATTGAACGGCCTATAACCCTATCGCCTGTTTTTTCACGGCTACAAAGTTGTCTTTTGTTGCATCACAAACGCAACAAGAATAAGTATTGGGTAACTGGTCAAATAATGTTCCGGGATCAATTCCATTTTCTGGTTCACCAATTTGCTCATCATAAACTGTCAGGCATTTTTTACATTGATATACAATATCTCCTTCTTTTTCTATTGGAATGATTATTTTTTTTATCCCCTGAATGATAACCTCTTCCTCTTTCTTATCGGCATGATATTTATAATAAGAGAGAATAGCACGCCGTAGTTGCTCGGCCAACAAAAATTTCGGGTTGTCTTTACTATAAGCATAACCAGTACGTTCATTAGGATTAAAGTCTTTGGCACATAAAATATCATATAGATATAAAAAACTGAATTTCCCGATCCTGATCAAAGGTTTTCGTCTAACCAATATACTGCTAAACACTTCGCTTTTCATTTTTGTCTTTATCCCGATACATACACCGAACGTTCTTGTATCATCATCATTCAGGTATTTTACCAAATGATGTTTCAGCTTTAATGCAGCTATACTATTATCGTCTACCTGGAAGTTTAATTCATTAGCAGCATGACGAACATTGATCTGAAATTTATCCAATAGATAATTCCAGTCTTTCCTGTTTTTCTCTTCGATACCCTTTATGATTATAGTTTTCCATGGCGTAGAGCATAATTGCCCGATCTTGGTTTGGAGACAAAGCTGACAAACCTCTTTTAAAAATTTTATACTAAACAATTCATCACGTCTGTAAATGCCCAGCCAGTATTTATCATTATAACTATTGAGTCCCTCGTAATAAGGGAGTTTGAAGGGAGCCAATGCAAGTGGTCCATCTGCAGGTTTTGAATTGAAATCGGTCTTACTTATCATTTCATATAACTCATCGCCGTTGGCAGAATTATTATCATAAAATTTTTCCGGGTGCTGTAAAATGACCTTTTCAATATGTTTTGAAAAAGCTGCGACATCATTTGTATAAACAATATCCTTCCATTCGTAAACAATATTTGTTTTAGGAAAACGAATAAACAAATGCCAAAAATGTGAAGATGATGGTGATGCAACCCAATTGATATTACCAGTAAGCAAGGGAGTAAAACTCTGGTTATTATCACTGATATTTATTTTTAAATGTGGTTGGTAATCTATCAGGTCAAATATATCCTTGTACACACCTTCGCTCAGCCATGTATTGGTAATAAAAACTTCCTCCGCTGGATACGAGCTTACTATATTTGGGAACTCATCCCTATTTATTTCGTAGTTGATGCCCAGCATATCAAGATCAGTCGTTATGTTTTTCATCTCGACAATGGCTACGTCAAGTAACAATTGTTGTCTCAGCCCAAACCGTACATAAAGCAATCCTGATTTTGCGGCAGCAATTAAAATATTGTAAAGCTCACCAGGAGAAATAATACCTCCCTTGAAATTGACCTTAACTGTATTTATATTTTTCATAACGGCAAAAATGTTTTAATCGTTACTTTCAAATTTCACATTTTATTCTGTAAACACCTGTTCAGATTTAAAACCATTTATGAAAAACATATCCAGAAAATTTAGGTTACAAGCCCAAACTCTTTCATTGCCTTTGGGAAATTCTTATTCTCATGCCCCGGTCTGCACAATTTTAGTAAGGAAAATCTTTGGAGATTGGTCAAAAATCCCCATTGAACAATTGATAAGTTCCAATTGAACTCTTTAAGTTTTTCGATAAGTATCCCAGGTATCGAATGGAGTTCCTTCCATGCAGGATTTTTATTTACTTCCATACTTGTTGGGTCTCGTCGGGTATATTTTTTTATCAATCCTTCTAAAAACGCGGCGTATTGCTCCCTTCCTTCATTGATATCACAACTCCTTAATGCAAGTTCAATTCTTTCTTCCGTACCAAATTTCTTCCACTCAGATAATTTTAATTTAATTCCTGCTATATCCATCTTGAATCGAATGATCATGGGAATACAACGCATATTATTTTCCATAAACTCCTCCTCAAATTGGAAATACTCAATACCATCAAGATTTAAGAATTCAGAAGGATACATTTCAGAAACTTGTTCGAATACTGCTTCCATCACTAATAGATTTTATGCACTCAATTTTTGTGAAAATTCAATTACCTCTTTTTTTAATAATCTTGGACTTAATTCCTTTTCC
>JBIOVR010000054.1:0-4488 GCA_044867875.1 Chitinophagaceae bacterium | reverse complement strand
CACAAAACGGTTCTTTGTCTTCTACAGATACTTCTATTGTTGTGAAAAATGCAAATGAAGCAACTATCTATATTTCTATTGCAACCAACTTTAAAAATTATCATGACGTCAGTGGAAATGAAAATGAAAGAGCCGCTTCTTATTTGAATAAAGCAACGCCGAAATCCTTTGCAAGTATTTTAAAAGGACATGTAACGGCTTATCAAAAATATTTTAACAGGGTTAAACTTGACCTTGGGACGACTGAAGCTGCCGATCTTCCTACTAATGAGCGATTAAAAAATTTTAATTCAGTAAACGATCCGCAGTTCGTTACTCTTTATTACCAGTTCGGTCGCTATCTATTGATATCCTCTTCGCAGCCCGGAGGTCAGCCGGCTAATCTGCAGGGGATTTGGAATAATAAAGTGAAACCACCATGGGACAGCAAATACACGATCAATATCAATGCTGAAATGAATTACTGGCCAGCAGAAAAAACAAATCTTTCAGAATTACATGAACCATTTCTTCACATGGTAAAAGAAATGGCTGTGACAGGACAACAAACAGCGAGGGATATGTATGGTGCAAGAGGTTGGATGGCGCATCACAATACTGATATATGGAGAGCAACAGGTGCTGTTGATGGTGCGTTTTGGGGAAGCTGGAATCAAGGTGGTGGATGGACAAGCCAACATCTTTGGGAACATTATTTATATACAGGGGATAAAACATTTTTAACATCCGTCTATTCCATATTGAAAGGTGCCGCTATATTTTATGTTGATTTTCTTATTGAACATCCTACACGACATTGGCTGGTCATAAATCCGGATATGTCGCCGGAAAATGCGCCACAGACAAACCAGGGTTCGTCACTTGATGCAGGAACCACAATGAGCAATCAAATTATTATTGATGTATTCAGCTCAACGATCCGCGCAGCAGAAATTTTAAATAAAGACAAAGCCTTTGCGGATACATTAAAACAAATGCGTAAACGATTAGCACCAATGCAAATCGGTCAACATGGTCAACTGCAAGAATGGTTAGATGATGTGGATGACCCAAATGATCATCATCGTCATATCTCACATCTGTATGGATTGTTTCCTTCAAATCAGATTTCACCTTATCGAACGCCGCAATTATATAGTGCTGCAAAGAACACTCTTATTCAGCGAAGCGATGTATCAACCGGCTGGAGTATGGGTTGGAAAGTGAATTGGTGGGCAAAAATGCTGGATGGCAATCATGCTTATAAGCTCATCCAAAATCAGCTTACACCAGTGGATACAAGCACAAGAAGCGGCGGCACTTATAATAATCTTTTTGATGCCCATCCCCCATTTCAGATCGATGGCAATTTTGGTTGTACCTCTGGCATTACAGAAATGCTGATGCAAAGTGCTGATGGCGCAATTCATTTGCTTCCCGCTCTTCCAGATGTTTGGATGACAGGTGGAATTATTAACGGCTTAAAAGCAAAAGGTGGTTTTGAGATCATCAATATGCAATGGAAAGATGGAAAACTGACTAAAGTTATTATTAAATCAAACTTAGGGGGCAATCTTCGGTTGCGGGTTCCAAATGAAATGAAAATAAATAATGGTGTTGCGTTAAAGAAAGCTATGGGTGAAAATAAAAACCCATTTTACTATATTGAAGAAATAACAAAGCCTATAATATCACCAAAGGCGATGATCACAATGCCTGCACTGAAAGAAAGTTTTATGTATGATATACCAACACAGCGTGGCCAGGTATATGCAATTATTTCAAAGTAGAATTTGATGATGAAAAAATTATTGAAAATAAAGTCCGGTATAAAATTGCACAACAATGCTAAGATTTTCATAACAATAATTCTTTTTTTTGATCTGTTGCATTCTAATGCGCAGATATCATCCATTCAGCGACTTGCAAAAAATGGGTCTTATACTCAGTTGATAGTTGATGATAAACCTTTCCTCATCCTCGGAGGCGAATTAGGCAATTCAAGTGCATCAAGCAATGAATACATGCGGCCTATATGGCCAAAGTTGAAGCAGATGAATCTTAATACAGTGATCTCTCCTGTTTATTGGGAGTTAATGGAACCTATTGAAGGAAAATTTGATTTTTCGTTGGTTGATACCTTAATTACAAATGCAAGGTTGTTCAATATGAAACTAGTGTTGTTGTGGTTTGGTGCATGGAAGAACAGCATGTCCTGCTATGCACCAGCATGGGTTAAGACCAATGTTTCAAGGTTCCCAAGAATACTGGACAAGAGCGGAAGTCCGCAGGAAATAATGACACCCTTCAATAAGAACAATCTTGAAGCAGATAAGATGGCATTTGGAAGATTAATGCAATACATAAAAGAAACAGATAGCAAAGAACATACTGTCATTACGGTACAAGTAGAGAATGAAATAGGAATGTTGCCGGACGCAAGAACTTATGATGAAGCTGCAAATGTGGCGTTCAATAAAACTGTTCCGGAACAACTATTAAATTATTTAAAGAAAAATAAAAACAACTTACTTCCGGAGATCAAATCAATTTGGGAAGCAAATGGTTCTAAAACATTAGGTAACTGGGAAGAAGTTTTTGGAAAAAGTCTTTCTACTGATGAAATTTTTATGGCCTGGAATTATGCAGTTTTTGCAAACGAATTAGCAGCTGCAGGTAAAGCTGTTTATAGCTTGCCAATGTATGTGAATGCAGCATTAAACCGGCCGGGAGCAAAACCCGGTCAATATCCAAGTGCAGGCCCTCTCCCACATGTTATGGATATTTGGAAAGCAGGTGCACCTTCTGTTGATTTTTTGGCGCCGGATTTTTATACCCCGGATTTCAAACACTGGTGTGATCTGTATACAAGAACTGGCGATCCTTTATTTATTCCTGAACATCGTTTTGAAAAAGGAATTGATGCAAAAGCATTCTTTGCGTTTGGAAATTATAATTGTCTCGCTTTTTCTCCATTCTCTATCGAATCAACTAATGAACCAGGGAAAGAGCCGATCGGTAAAGCATATAATATTTTGAGCCAGTTAACACCTTTGATCACAAAATATCAATCAACAGGTGCAGTCAAAGGCTTTTTAATTGAAAAAGATTCTATACAAAAAAATATTGCTATAGGTGATTATCTTTTTGCAGTTCATCATGAATATAAAATGGGATGGTCTGCAGGTGCAAAAGATAGTAGTTGGCCTTTAGCCGGAGGATTGATCATTGCTGTTGCGCCGGATGAATTCTATGTTGCTGGTACGGGCATTGTGATGACATTTACACCGAAAACAAATAATAAAAAAGCTGGTTTTATCAGTGTGGATGAAGGAAGATTTGAGAATGGGATATGGAAACCCGGACGCCGGATGAATGGTGACCAGGATCACCAGGGAAGACATGTGAGAATACCAGCGAATGACCACAGTATTCAACATATAAAACTTTATACGTATTAACAGAAAATAAATTATAGATATGAAACTTAGAAACATCGTTGTCGGAATGGCATTCATTTGTCAATGCCTGCAGACAGAAGCACAAAAAAATCCACTGGGATTAAAGGATCATTTTAAGGATTACTTTACTATTGGAGTTGCTGTTTCTCCCCGTGCTTTAAAAACAGATGAAGCGCAGCTCATTCTAAAGGAGTTTAATAGTATGACCCCTGAAAATGCAATGAAGATGGGACCAATTCATCCTTTCGAAAATCAGTATAATTGGGCCGGCGGGGATTCAATTGCTGCTTTTGCAAAAAGAAATAATTTGAAACTGCGTGGTCATACCTTGTGCTGGCACAATCAAACTCCCCGCTGGTTATTTTTTGATTCATCATCAAATCAGCAGGTAACAAAAGAAGTTTTATTAAAGAGATTGAAAGATCATATTACCGCTGTGGTTACAAGATATAAAGATGTTATCTATGCATGGGATGTTGTGAATGAAGTGATCAGTGATAAGGAAGATGAATACTTCAGACCATCGCTATGGTATCAAATATGTGGAGAAGAGTTTGTTGCCAAAGCATTTCAATGGGCACATGAAGCAGATCCGAAAGCATTGTTATTTTATAATGACTACAATGAGATCAATCCTGTGAAAAGACAAAAGATAATAAAACTTGTTAATGATCTGAAAGCAAAAGGAATTCCAATTCATGGTATCGGTTTGCAGGGACATTGGGCAGTAAATGAACCTTCAAAAGAACAATTAGAACTGACCTTAAAAGATTTTTCAGGATTGGGTTTAACGATGCAAGTTACCGAGCTCGATATTTCAGTTTATCCAAAAGAACATAATGCCCGGGAAAGAAAAGCATCGGATTATGATACGGTGTTCACTGCGGAAAAGCAAATGAAACAGGTCGAAGTTTATAAAACTTGTTTTGAGCTATTTAAAAAGTATAAGAAAAATATTTCTTCAATTACTTTTTGGAATATATCTGACCGGAACAGCTGGCTTGATAATTTCCCTGTTCGCGGAAGAAAAGATTATCCACTTTTATTT
>JBIOVR010000053.1:0-5696 GCA_044867875.1 Chitinophagaceae bacterium | reverse complement strand
ACTCACAGTGTTATTTCAAACTCATTATCCCAATTAGAACGGACAGTTATCTTTTTATTGAGCGGTTTAACCAATTCGGGTTGTTTTTTTCCTTCAAAAAACTTACCCGGATCCCAATGTCCATTTTTATTTTCATCGTAAAGAATGCTGAGATCATATTCGCCGGGATTAAATAAAGGCTGATAAAGTTCAGCAGCATTTAAGGGAAATGTTTTTACTACAGCTCCATTTTGGGAAAGCTGTAATACAGGATTTTTTGAAAGATCAATATTGGTAAAACTGATCTTAAGAGAACCATAATCGGCCTGTTTTCTTGTTGTGAAATTCAGCGTATCAGTCTTCAATAGTTTTCGACCGGAACTGTCTTCTGCAAAATCTTTATCAAGTATTAAATTGTAACGAGTACTTTCCTTCCAGGCAGTTTTTAATGTAAGCCTTTTTTTCAAGCTATCAATTTCCCACCTTGAGGATATGGGATTAAAAGTTGAATCTGAACTTACTTGTATTTTAGTTGTATCAATATTACGTAACGGACGTTCAAAGCTTAAGTAAAAATCTCCGAGAAGATCCTGCATATTACCACTGCTTGTAAATCTTAATCTTCTTTCATCAGGTTTTGCACCCGGCCGATTTCCCCCTGCAAAACTTATTGTTGATGGCGGCTGTTGCGGTTTCTCTTCTACAAATGCATATAAGGTAACAGGTGAAGCATTAGGTTTAATTTCTATAGCACTATCGCTAAATCCAAAAAGGGATTGTTTAGAGTATAATTTCTTGTCATCCATTACATATATATAATATGTGCCCGATGCCAAATATAAAAACCGGAAATTACCCTTACCATCAACCCTGGCAACATAACGAGACCGTTCATTTTTAACTGCAGAATCTATTCCGCTTTTGAAGAGCATAACAAACAATGTACTGTCGACACCTCCGGTTTCAGCAAGTAAAACCTTACCCGAAAGTTGAAGTGTATCTAATGTGTTGCCAGTTGTGAAGATGTAAGAAAAATTATGCAATACGTTCCCCTCATTAACATCCTTTATCATATCGCCAAAATTGTAATAATATGTTGTGTTGGGTTCAAGTGTGTCTTTGATCGTGACTACAAGTGTTCTTAATTTCGATTCCACACCAGGAGGATTTGAAGGAGTAGGCGAAACAAGAAGATTTTTAAACATCTCCTGTGGTTGTTCGATATATTCATCAAAAGTAAAAGTGACCTTCTTTGTATTAAAATTATTACTTGAATCAGGTGGTGATATTTTTAAAAGAAGGGGAGGAAGAGAATCCCTGTCGCCACCGGTGGGTGGTATCATATTAGCGCAGCCAGTCAGAACCACGATTTTCGTGATTAAAAAGATCAGGAGGAAAAAGGGAGAAATAACTTTTATAAAAATTCTTCGGTTCATAAAGGGAATCGCAAACTTAAATAGTTTGCACTTGATAACTGCTCTAATTTTCCTAATAAACCTAAAAAATCATGTTAATCATGGTTCATTCTCTTCTGGTTCTTCTTCCAGTTGATGTAAAGCAATTGCAAGGTTATTTGTTTTAACAAAATTGCACCAATGGCAATCGGCTTTGCCACAGCCAATATAAAATTCCCTGTCCTGGATCTTTTGCCATACCATCATTATTTGTTGTGTTACGGTCTCGATATCTGCCGGGTTAATAACCAGTTTTTCTTTCCTGTAATTTTTCTTTTTATCAGGCTCAATAAAGTCAAATTCAGTGCTGACAACCTTCCAGTTTTTTTGTTCATAATTATCAACAAGTATTTTATAAAAAACACCTTGCCTCCAATAGTCTCCGCCATTTGGTTCTTTGTCTGATGGTGGTTTTAGTTTTGGAAGCGCTTTATCAGGATCACCTGTTTTATAATCAACCACATTTACTGATTTGCCATCAAATTCAAGCTTATCCAGTTTTCCTTTTATGGGAATTCCTTTTACAACAACATTTCGGATATTTCTTTCGATGGCAACTATTTTATTAAAGCCGGCAATACGGTTGTCATAATAATTACTCAGTACTTCCTGTCCATATTCAAGCCGGCGATCAAATTGTTCTTGTGTAAAACTTTCACGATGACGATGCAGGTACCATTCAAAATCTGCAATAAAAGATTCTTTTGATGAAAACTGTTCTTTACCTCCGTCCTGCATTTTTCTGAATAATTGCTCTAGTGCATGGTGAACTGCAGAGCCAAATTCAGTTGCTTCATTTTTGGGCGAAGGAATACGGAGCAGGTTTTTAAAATAAAACTCCAAAGGGCATTTAAGGTAATTGTTCAATGCAGTTACATTCATTACAAATTTGTCCAATAAGCGATCGACAAAATCTTTTTCTATCTTCTCAATTTCCGGAGCATCGGCTTCTCCAAATTGTAAAACGCTGAACTCAGATAAAATTTCTTCACTGATAAAGACTTTTTCTGCTGGTAATATATGCCGGTCAAGTATTTCTGCTATGAACATGGATGGTTCCAGATCCTTTCCATCATTTTTAAAACGACTGAAAGAAATAAAGAGATGTTTTTCCGCTCTTGTTAATGCTACATAAAACAAGCGGCGCAGTTCTTCGTCATCCCTCGATTTTGGTAGAGAAGAAAACATTGTATCGGGTAAACTATAACCACCACCAGGTTTGCGTTTCTTTTCCCAGAAAGATGCATTACAGCCTGCAAAAAAAACATATTCAAATTCCAATCCTTTAGAGCCATGTGCCGTCAACAAATTAACTCCCTTATCACTTCCGCTTACCTGTACTAATGGCAATGAAAGTTCTTCTTTCTCCATCAGGTCAATGATGTTTACCAATTGCTGTAATTTCATTGAAGTATTCCGCCGGGTTTCTTCTTTTACAAAATCAAATAAGCCAGTAAGAATTTGTAATTGCCAATGTTTATCGGGGCTTTGCATGATGTAACTAAGAATACCTGTTTCCCGGATGATATTTTCAAATAACTGCTGAAGTGTAACGTTGGGTACATCCGCAATTAATTTCTCCAGAATGAAAGATGCCTTCTTCAACCCTTCATGAATAGTAACACTAAACAGATCTTTCGGTATTGCGATAGATTTTTCATGCAATAACCTTCTTAAGGAAGTTTTCTCATTATATCTTTTTTCAGAATTTTCTACACTCAATTTGGCTATCTCTACTGCAGGAATGTGGAACCAGTCAAAATGCAAAATTTCAAAAAGCATTTCATCTCCACCATAAGGTACATCGTGTTCGGCAGCGAGGTATTTTATGATCGCAATAATTTTTTGCGCCAATGGCAGCTCAAGTATATTAATGTTTCGTTTTGTGTAAACAGGAATGTTTTTGAGTTTTAAATATTGCGCTATCTCCACGCCATATTTATTTTCCTTATAAATGATGGCGATCTCACCGGGTGGAATTTCTTCGGCCAATAATTTTTGCACTTGCAAAGTAAGGTCGATCATTTCCTGCCGCTGTGTTTCATATTCTTTGATAGCAGGCAAATGAGTTAATGTGCTTATATAATGATGAGATGACCTGAGATCCTTGCTTAAACCTTCTAATTTTTCTACAAGTCTTTCAGTATTTCTGTCTATCAAAGTTTTTGAGATATCAAGAATGGGTTGAGTGGAACGGTAGTTATTGGTAAGTACCACTGTCATCAGATCTTTTTTATAACTATCGGCAAAATTGATCATGTTCTCCACGTTAGCACCCTGGAAACGATAGATACTTTGATCATCATCTCCCACGACAAATACATTTGGTTTTTCCCAATAATTAATAAGCAAACTGACAATTTGGTTTTGCGTACCACTTGTATCCTGGTATTCATCCACTAGTATGTAAAGAAACTTTTCCTGGTAAGTTGCCAGTAAATTTTTATTTTCTTCAAAAGCCTTTATCACCCAATTGATCATGTCATCAAAATCATAGCGATTTCTTTTCCGCATCATTTGTTGAAAACGATCAAACTCATTGACAGCAGCCCGCAATTTCTCTTTTCTTTCTTTTTCTTCTTCTATCTTGTCCTTCTTCAGATCACCGGCATTGAATTCTTTGAATTTTCTTTTATAAATAAACTCATCACGGGTAAGAATATCAGCAATGTATTCATCAATTTTTTCATTGATATAAGCAGGCGTCCAGCCTTCTCTTTTCATTGCACTGAAAAGTTGCTGCAGGTTATTGATCTCAAAATACACATCACCGCGATAACGTTTCAGCGGATGATTTTTTGGAAATGAATCAATGAGTTCCTTAAATAATTCAATTCTTTCCAGGTCGGAGATAGGGTCCAGTGCTGTTTTTTCAAACAACGAAAGGTTTTCCTGTATTACATCATTGCAAAAAGCATGGAAAGTATAAATATTTACTTTGTAAGCATCTGAGCCGATGAATTGTAATAACCTTTTTCGCATGGCCACAACACCGGCATCAGTATAAGTAAGGCAAAGAATATTTTCAGGTTGTGCATCTGTTTCCAACAAAATTTTTCCGACACGACTAGCAAGTATTTGCGTTTTTCCTGTACCCGGCCCCGCAATTACCATTACCGGTCCATCAATGGTATCAACAGCTAATCGCTGCATCTCATTCAATCTTTCGTACTCGTCGCGAAATTTACTTTCTAATTTTTCTTTTATAAACGACATGAATCAAAGTTACTGGTTAAGGATAAAGACATAAAAAAGGAAATCATCTTGATTTCCTCATAATCTTTTTAAATCATTTTAATCTGAATTTATCCCGGTATTCTCGTAATATATTTTTCCAATTGCTTTATCTGGTCAACGATCTGTGGAGTAGTAGGTCTTAATGCTTTTGCCTTTCTAAAAAAATCTTTAGCGGCACGAAATTCTCTTTTGTTCATCATGATGCTGCACATTTGTAAACAAGCAGCAGCTTCATTCTCTTTATCCGGTAATCCTTTGCGCAGAGCCTGGCGAATATAGCTTTCCGCCTGCTTCATATCATTTTTTTGCATCGACAACATACCCATTTGCAACAAACTTGCTCCTTCAGCTTCCTTCATCGGCATTCCAAGATCCAAACCTTTTTTCATCATTTTTTCTGCGCCATCATAATCCTGTTTCATCATTGCCACATTACCTTTCAATGTATAATAAGCAGAACGAATAGGCTTATATAAAAGACCGGGAAATTTTATCGTGTTAAGAACTCTCTCTGCGCCTTCCATATCACCTGATTCCAAATATTCCTGTATCAGTCGCAATGGGCCAAAGAAAAAATGCCCAAGAACTAAAATAAGTCCGACAAAATATAGAGGAAAGGCTGGCCAGAAACCTGATAAATAATTAGTAAGACCGCCAATGATCATCAACGCGATACCCAGTTGCAGGCGGTATTTGATAAGCAGGTTATAAAACTTCATACTTCACTTTTTGAGGACTGCAAAGATAAGCGGAGGGGAGGAATTGAGAGTTAGTAATTTGAGATGCTCTGAGCATCCAAATGAACCGAACTTTTCATTTTTTATGACCTAATTTCTTGTATCACTCTTTTGGATTATTGCTCATCCTCCTTCTTTCTTTTTATTGTAATCATGAATAAGCCGAAAATTAAGAAGACGATACCAGTATAAAGATTTATTGCTCCGGATAACTCTTTGCTTAAAAAATTTCCTGCCAATAAAATGAATGAAACAATGATGAAGAATAATCCAATGACAAAGTTCAATT
>JBIOVR010000052.1:0-4192 GCA_044867875.1 Chitinophagaceae bacterium | reverse complement strand
GGCGTGATAATATTTGTGAAACTCTTTCGATCTCTCTTTCACGACCAACAATTGGATCAAGTGCACCAGTTTCAGCAAGACGAGTTATATCTCTTCCGAAATTATCAAGTACAGGTGTTTTACTTTTAGCTGTACTTGCAGCACCCTGGCGACCACCTTTTTGCTGATATTTCTTTTCTTCATCAAAATCATCATCGCCTTCATCAGAAAATTCAGCACGGGGTTCATTGCTTTTCATAATTCCTACCTCGTTACGAAAAAGATCATAATCCACATCAAACTGATTTAAAATTTGTGTTGCAATATTTTCTTTATTCTTTAAAATTGAAAGCATCAGGTGTTCAGTTTCTACGGTTGGGCTTTTCAGTGCTTTTGCCTCAAGAACTGTTACACGAATTACTTTCTCGGCTTGCTTAGTCAGTGGAAGACTATTGATGTTGGCGATATTTTTCCCCGTTTTATCCTTAACTGCAAGCTCTATTTCCTTTCGTAGTTCATATAGATCGACATTAAAGCTTTTCAGGATCTTGATAGCGGTGTTTTCCCCTTCCCTGATTAGGCCAAGCAGGAGATGTTCTGTCCCGATAAAATCATTTCCGAGCCTAAGTGCTTCTTCCCTGCTAAACGAAATGATTTCCTTTACTTGTGTTGAAAAATTGTTATCCATAGTTTAGATAATTGCTTGTGATACAATAATAACAAATATTTTTGGATACGGTTTGTCACTAGTTATAAACGGAATGTTGATAATCTTAGTTGTATGCAAGTCAAAACAAATACCAAAGAAAGATTTCATGTCATCACTGTTACCGATCCCACACTTACTGCTGATATGGCAGCAGAACTCACTGATTTGCTGCTCGCTTACCTCCAAAATGACGTGAAAAACCTGATCCTGAACTTGAAAGAACTACAATCATTAGATGAAATTGCTGCAGAAAGGTTAGTTAAGCTACAGCAAAATTTTTATGAAAAAAATTCTTCTTTTGTTATCTGTGAGCTGCAAAAGCAGGTAGAAGAGTTCCTTGACAACGTAAACCTCCTTGAAGTGATGAACACGACGCCAACCGAAAGCGAAGCTATGGACATTGTCCAGATGGAAGAAATAGAAAGAGATCTTTTGGATGATGAATAGAATTATTTTCCCAACTTAGGAAATTCTATTAAGCTTCTGTTGCGTCGCACTCTTGTGCTTTCTTATCTCTAATCAACTATTTAAACCACGGAGTCACAGTGACACAAGATAACATAGAGTCCTTTGTATTTCTCTGTGCCTTCGTGCCTCTGTAGTTCAAAAAATAAAATAAAGACTCTGGCGCCAATCTGAAATCTAAAATCTTAAATCTTAAATTGCGCCCCATGCTTTCAGTAACGATTCTAGGAAATAACTCAGCCGTACCGGCATTTGACCGACACCCTACCAGCCAGGTAGTAACTCTAGATGGCAACAATTATCTAGTTGACTGTGGCGAGGGTACGCAAATACAGATGATAAAATACAAGATTCGTCGTGGTAAGATCTCGCATATATTCATTTCGCATCTTCATGGCGACCATTATTTTGGCCTGGTTGGCCTTATCAATAGTTTCGGGCTTTTAAGTCATCAGCAGGATCTTCATGTTTTTGGACCATCTCCCCTGCAGGAAATTGTAGAGTTGCAATTGAGAGTGGCAAAAACGGTTTTACCATTCAATCTTTATTTCCATACCATCAACAAAGAGGGGTTGCTGGTTGAAGACAGTAAAATTGAGGTTCGTTGTTTCCGAACAAATCACCGGATCGAATGTTATGGGTTTTCATTTCAAGAAAAGAAATTGCCAAGAAAGATAGATGTTGATAAAGTAAAAGAAGCAGAGATACCAGCTTCATTTTACAAAAAGCTGGAAGAAGGGATGGACTACACAACTAAAAACAATGTGTTGATAAAAAATGAAACAGTAACGATAGAAGCTCCTAAAGGAAAATCTTATGTGTTTTGTGCCGATACAAAATATGATGAAAGCCTGCTGCCACATCTCTACGACGCTGATATGATCTATCATGAAACAACTTATCTCGATCATCTAAAAGAGAAGGCAATTGAGCGATTCCACTCTACATCAAGCCAGGCAGCAATGATCGCAAAGAAAGGAAGGGTAAAAAAATTGCTGATCGGTCACTTCAGTAGCAAATATGCCGAGCTTGACGAATTTGAAAAAGAAGCAAGAGTTGTGTTTGCTAATACTGAGATCGCATTGGAAGGAGTGGCTTACGCGGTTTAACAGGATTTGGAATTCGTAATATTGAAGTTTCTAAATTCCTCTCAAAAAAAACTAGTTACCAATGTTTCAGTCTTTGAATCCCTTCTTTTTATTGACCAAGGTCAATCGGGTTATTGTGTTTATAAGATTAAATTGAAAATTATTATCATGATATAATAGTTAGTTCAGTTTATCACCCACTAAGATTTCATTTTTTTATTATAGTCACCACCAAAAACGAACACAATGAAAAAATTGATCATTACATCAAGCTTCATTTTGATGTTGGGGCTTTTTAGTTGTAAAAAAGAAAAAGTAACATCAACGCAAACATCACAGGAAGAATTAGTAACTGGTAAACCCTCTCCGCCCCCTCCTCCACCTCCTAATATTTTGCAATGGCAAAAATTTTATGGGAGCACACTACATGACAGGGGAGAATCAATTTCCAAAACATCTGATGGTAACGGTTATGTCATCTCAGCTACTACATTAGGGAATGACGGGGATGTGTCGGGTAATCATGGAGGCGCTGATGCATGGATAATAAAAATTGATTTGGCTGGAAATTTAATATGGCAAAAAACTTTTGGCGGCAGTGGCGGTGATTATGCCTATGATATTGTTGCTACTTCAGATGGTGGATACATTTTCTGTGGAGCTACCAACAGCACAGATGGGAACCTGTCCACATTAACAAATCATGGGGGAATAGATACATGGGTAGTTAAATTATCGGCCCTTGGTGATATTGAATGGCAAAAATTATTGGGGGGTAACGACACGGAAAGAGGCATGTCTGTTATTCAAACTGCAAGTGGCGATTATTTAATAAGTGGTTCTACAAGTAGTATAAATGGAGACATAACCAGTAATCACGGAACTGGTGATGTCTGGATCTTTAAATTGAACAACACTGGTGGATTGATATGGCAAAAAACATATGGAGGATCCTTAAATGATGGTTCAGAATCTATGACTTTGATCGGGAACGAAGTTATATTATGTGCTTCCTCAGCTAGCACCAATGGCGATCTATCTACATTAACAAACCATGGAGGAACTGATACCTGGGTTTTCAAAATAGATTTATCAGGGAATTTGTTGTGGGGTAAAACCTATGGCGGGTCTGGCGGAGAAGGAGGAGGGACTATCTATCCTTGTAATGGTGGCTATATTTTTTCAACTACAACCACCAGTAATAATGGTGATGTTTCAGGAAATCATGGATACGCAGATACATGGGTTGTCAAAATTGATGGAAATGGAATTAAATTATGGCAAAAATGCGTTGGAGGAGCTGATATGGATAATGCCAAATTAATAGATATTAATGCATCCGGAAATATTGTACTGGTTGGATACACTTTCAGTAAAAATGGAGATATACCTCGAACCAAAGCAGATGAAGATTTGTGGGTGGTACAACTCGATGCAACCGGCAATAAACTTTATAGCAATGTGATAGCAGGTGGTGATATGGCGAGTGATGCAGTGCCAACAGATGACGGAATGTATATTACCACAGGTCGTGGAAATAATGACGCATGGACCGTGAAGTTCAAATTCTGACAATATTTTTTTTGGAAGATGGCACACAAGTAAACTTGTGTGCCATTTTTAATGTGATTCATCATTTCATCAACCACTCATAAAACAATGGAAACTCCATTCTCCATCTTGGTTCATTATGTTTTCCACCTGCTCTAATTACTTCAGCCATTTTTGATTTTGACACACGATGCATTTCATTAAAAGCTCTTATTGTCATTGGCACCATGCTCTCTCCTTCTGCATCCCCGGCATAGAAATAAATTTTTGCATTTACTTTTTTGCCTTTCGTTTTTATATCATCAAATATTTTTGGACCCACCCAGAATGCAGGTGAAAAAACTCCGGCGCCGCCAAATGTTTTAGGATATTCCAAAACTGCATACATTGAAATAAGTCC
>JBIOVR010000051.1:0-14291 GCA_044867875.1 Chitinophagaceae bacterium | reverse complement strand
AGTAGATAGATTTTCAAACCCATAGTAAAAAATGATATACGCCAATTACTTTCAAATACTTCTGAGTAGGGTAATTTGTTGTGATTCTTTGTCCACTTCTCCAAATCTCCTATAATTCTTTCAATTAGTTCAGTATTGTTATTATTGTCTAAGGTTAACTCTTTCGAATTGAATATTTTTTTGTCTCCGATAAAAATCGACTTCAGTTGTTCTATAAGTTCTTTTGTCACCTCCTTGCATTCTTTTGTATAGAGTTCTCCTTCGGTCAAAGAACAAAATGTCCAAAAAGTCTCAAAGGATTGAAGTAATACTAGTGCTTTTGTATAATCCTGTTTTTTCATAATTGAAAACTGCTATCTTAAAATTAATTCCAAGTAAGAAATATAAGAATTTTTAGCACCATAGAATGAGCAAGCTACTTGAAAACAGAATGAATTTATGATATTTATTTTGGCAGCGCTTTTTATGAAACCAATATAGAGTTCATTTCTAAATTTATAAAAAATCAGAGTAACTTAGAAGACTAATTAAAGCGACATGAAATACATTTTTCTTTTTGTGATTTTGAACATTTCTGCAATAGTAATTGCTCAAAAATCAATCAAACTGGATGAGATAAATAAGCACATAGGAGATAGCGTTAAAGTGTGCGGCCAGGTTTATGATACATATTATGCAGTAAGGACAGAAAACACACCCACCTTTTTGAACATTGGTGCAAAATATCCTAATCAACTATTAACTATTGTCATTTGGGGTGATGTTAGAAAAAAGTTTGAGAGCAACCCTGAAGAGGTATTTAAGGATAAACAAGTCTGCGTCAGTGGGAAGTTGGAAACGTACAATGACAAGCCACAAATTGTGATTCAAAAGCCTGTCCAACTCTCAATTTCAAATTAATAGTTTATTTACAATGATTTTTTCTTACTTATTTTATGTGAGCTAAGCATTTCCTTTTTTATAACATCGATTATTAGTTGAATATCCACGTCAAGTAATTTTGAAAGCTGCAAAATATGCTTAAAGGTAAAGCCTTCAGGATTGTATAGTTTTTCGATATATCTACTATGATTAATTCCTAAGGCCTTTGCAATATTGGTAGGATACATGTCTTCTATATCTCGCATTCGGATCACGTTCCTTCCAATAAACATTGATCTGAGCCCTTTAAATGAATTTTTCCTTTCTTCTGACTGCATATTTTGAGATTGGTCAAAAGTTACCAGCAGAAAAAATGGAAGTACCTAAAAACTAACTTTTTGTATATAAAAACTTACATAATGTATCTTTTTTCATACTTTTATTATTGAATATATACTTTGCGAATCTTCATAAAATAATTTGAAGCTTTCGCTTTGAGTCTCGCTATTGAAACCTAGGAATTTCAAAGTCACGAGATGATAAGCAAGGGCTCACGTTTAGGCGTGGGCTCCCTTATTCGTGACTGGGCCTCCTAGGGCCTCAATAGCGGTAAGTGGAGACCTGCGCCGTTTTTTTGCATGCTACTCTTATAAAGACTCACAAAAAATGTCAACAACGATCTGCAATAATGCCATCGCGGCAAAAACAAAGTTCTGACAACACACAATCCTTCCAAATGGGAAAAGGGAATTCCTTTGAATTTTTCTTCCGTCAATATTATACTTCCTTGTGCTTTTTTGCCAATTCGATTTTACATAACGAAGAAGAAGCAAAAGACCTTGTCCAAGACTCTTTCATAAAACTGTGGGACAGCCAAACGTTCAATGAAAGATCAGAAACTGTAAAATCTTTTCTCTATACCGCCGTCCGCAATAAGTGTTTTGATCTTTTGAGAAAGAAAAAAGTTATTCAAAAAGCAAGGTTGCAATTGGCAAGAAACGACGAAAATGACTTTGAATGTTTTGGTGAAGTGGCATTTGCGGAAATGATACGCCAACTGAATGGTTACTTGTCCGAGCTTCCTTCGAAGGTTCAGGAAATCATAAAGCTTTATTACATAGACCAGAAAAAATATCACGAGATCGCAGACGAAATTAACTCTACCCCCGAAGCTGTGCGGAAACAAAAAGCAAGAGCACTAAAGATCATAAGGCAAAAGTTTCTTTTTCTTTTCAGCATGTTCTAAAAGAAAAATTCTAATTCTCCCTAACTATAAATTCTATTATATTATTAATGATTTGTGTCCCGACATCACACAACTGATCCGCATTGATCCGATACTTTGTAATTGGAGTTACTGCAAGATTTGTCACAACGTTCCAGTCGGGCGAATGATCAAATAGATACTTAAACCAATGTTGTTTTTTATCGAGCAATACTGATGCGCACCCATAGCAGAGCACCATACTATCATGTCCGAAACGTGTTTGTCTGAAGCCAATGTGCATTTCAAACGTCTTTTGACCATCTGCTCCTAATCTTGTTACAACAAAGTCTTTCATGCCATGTCTATAACAATTTTAATTCCGCTTCCAGGAACATATAGTAAAAGACAATAAATAAAAACAACTTACACTTTACGAGGAAACATTGTCCCGTATAGAAAAAAATAGCCGGTAGATTAGTTCATCTTTTTCCAATGAAGCCAGGTTCACTTGAATAATAATGAGTATTCATATCCACAGTTTTTTAAAACCAATTATAGCAATACGAATTTAATGGCTGCACAATAAGTAGCATGTCAGTTTATGGATTGGCAGTATTAAAATGGGTGCTCATTAAAAATGACCAATGCAAAAAAATAGTAGTGATTGTTTTAGATTCAAAATCAAAACTCATCCTTGTTTTAAACAAAGTTTATTTTCCTTTTTTTCCTGTTTGTTTAATAATAAAATTTATCAGGAAAACCCCTGACCTCATTCAGATCGAGTTCAAGCATAGTACCATCCTTCGTGAAAGCGCCGACAGTAAAAGCTTCGTAAGCTGTAATATTAATCTTTGCTTCCCCTTTAATTGCTTTTCTGTACATGATATCATTAGAAAATGTATCATGAATAAAGAAAGCAAGATCACCGATCAGCGGTGCATTGGGGTTTTGGGAAGAAAGCCTGATAGTGATCCTGAAATATCCCGGGAAAGCAGCTTTCTTTACTTCGGCCCGAAGTACTTTGTCGTTAACAATATTTCTGCCACCCCATCTATTCTTTTGCAGATCGTCTTTTACAGTAACCGGGCGCTCAGCATACATTTTTTTTACTTCATCCTTAAATGTTTTGGAAACATCCGTATAGTAAAATTGTGCCGGGTATCCCGTTTGCTCATTCAAATCCAATTCGAGCATGGTGCCATCTTCGAAATAAGCCGCCGCAGTAAACGCTTCGTAAGCCGACACTATATACTGGGCTTTATTCTTATTGAAAGTTTTATATTCTATCTCATCAGCAAAACTATCATGAAGGAAGAAAGCTATTTTTTGTTTGTTCATAGCCCCGGCAGTTACTGCTTCAGCAATGAGAGTAACCTGGAAATTCCCCGAGGTCTTATGAGTCACTTTTGCACTCAATCTTTTTCCATTTCTTACTGGTCTGCCGCCCCACCTGTCTTTCTGAAGGTCATCAGCAACGGTAATTTTTTTCGTGTTGTACAATCTTTCAACGGCCGTTTCAAAATCCACATGTTCGATATTGTTTTGAACACCGACAATACCACCCAGTTCCCGATACACTGATTCCAATAATTCATTACCCTGTTTTCTTTCGACAAGCTCATGCAGGATAGCCGATAAATATGGTATGGACCAGGGACGCAGATACGCATCGTCAATGATATTATCTACAAATTCATCATCCTTTGCCTGCGTACCGTCTATTGATCTATATTTCAAATTCAGTTTCTCCACCGGCCTAACAACAATTTCCTGAATTTCTTCTCTTGAAAATTCTGGTATTTCAAAACGGCTGGCTTTCGGATTTCTCATGCTGCTGGATTGCCGGGTCTTTCTTTTACGTTTCATACCTATAACCGGTGAACTCATGAACTTATCCTCAAAATCTGATCGCAAGAGTATAATAAGCCTGCTAATAGCTACATTCTGTTCCAGCCACTTTTCAAATTGCTTTTTGTGGGAAACGCTTGCCAATGTTTCCAATTCTTCGTACTGATCGATTATCAAGATCACCGGCCGTGGAGGTGACGTCTCCAAACGATCAATAATTTCCAAAGGTTTCGCGCCAGGTTTCACATATACAATTTCAGAAACCTTTATCGCAATCGTCAAAGGCATTAAGAAGTTATACAGTGCCGCATTGACAAAAGAGGTTTTACCGCTGCCTGATGGACCGGTAATACATACGACAGAATAAGTTTTAATCAGCTCTTCCAGACCGATAAATTTTTCACCATGTTCATTCCAACCCGTTAGTAAACGTGTCCGTCCGTAAAAAATGTCTGCCTGCTTATTTGTATAGGCCAGCAATCCCCTGTACGGATTATTATTAAATGCCAAGTGAATCAAAATTTTTTCTACGGTTGGAAGGTAGTCCTCTGTGGCTAGTGACACAGGGGCGCCAAGATTGCTTAACAAATCTGCTGGAATCCCAGGACGTTTACTTTCCGATAAATCACCGTAAGCACGTATTGAATCGCCCATGGTAAGAGGCAAAGGAATAAAAGGAAAATTGTTACTGCGGGCATACTGAAATAACTCATAAGTTCCGCCCTGTCCCCCTATTGAAATTGCGGCAAAAGATTTTGCCGTTACAGACCGTGCCCATTCCTGCGAGCTTACATAATGCATTACTCCATTGTTATAGTCTGACTTTTTCCCAGTCTCAATAAAATGTACCAGATAATCCGTAGTATCTATATCTGTTATTTCTGTGAATGATCGCAGAGTATCATAATACGCTTCTGCAGCAAGGTAGTCAACACCCGGCCATCCCCCGGTTACAAGACCGTACCCCTGTTCTGCAATAAATTTTCCAACAGCTTTTGCGGTCTTAATCTCTATATCGGAAAGATCATACGCTGATCCCAGAATCCATACCCATTTTTCAAGAAACTTCCAGCTGAAATCCACAATTCTAATTCCATTTGATAATGCTATATCAAAACTTGTTACTAATCCTGCTCCAGGAATTTCCAACCGGTAAAGTCCTGGTTGCAAATCCAGCGTTACCGACAATGTACCCACCTTCTGATCAAAGACCTTATTAAGCCTCGCATCAGAAATTGTAACAGTTTTATCAAGATGATTTTTAGAAAACCGAATCTCCACTTTTTGAAATGGCTGCAGCTTATTTGCTGATATTATAAAGTCCTGGTTACCCGAGAGGGTCACAAAAGGTTCTTGCTGTACTATACCCATCTGCTTATTCAACAAGAAGTCCCGAATAGATCTGAACGTAATATTTCCATTGCGATCCAAAGCATGACCTGACAACCCTTCCATCAAAGCAGCAGTGAACCTGGCTTGCGCTGGACCTTCGAGCTTTTCAGATCCCGGGTCTGAAGAAAAAACACCAGCCATCATCCACGACGCTTCATGAGGTGCGTGATCCTGAGAAGGAATAAATGAAGGAAGCACTCCGGATACACCTTCGAAATGCACCTTTTGAAAATCATAAAAAAAACATATCCCATCAATAGCAGAAGCCTGCTGGAGTACAGACCGGTACGACCCGATATTGATGCATCGGTTTCTGAACGTTGGTGTCCATCCATCTAACAATAACAGAGGCCCACCGTCACTATCGATACCGCACCCTGCAAAGTATCCAAGTAATAATCTTTTTCTGTCACCATCTTTTCTGGTTTCAAATACGAACCGTGCCAATACGTTATCAATCCTGTCTTGTGTAATTTCTTCAGCGCCCGATGAGATCAGCAAAGAAATATTTTCCTGGGGAACTGTTTGCACAAGCCAATCGCGAAATCGTATGGCATCTTCCACATTCCCTTTCAACGATGGCAGACCTGCCTCCTTATAACTGTTAACTGCGACAATCAATGCATAGGTTTCCTGGGATCCAGAACGTTTACCATGCCAATTCATCGCATTATTCTGCCATGCTGCTTTGTATAGTCTATAAATATTCGAATGATTGTAGGTAGATAATAGTTGTTCAAAATCATCCAGCGATCTCATTATATCATACCCTTCACCAATCAATTGAAAAAGCTTTATGCCGAATTCCGCTGCGAGCCGATCTTCAACTACTCCTTCAACGCCAATAGAAATACCGACTCCTAATTGTGTGGTGTATTCAGCAAACTGGTGAGATCTGCAGGTGTTACTGACAAATAATTTTACATTTTCCTGGTAATCCAGCAACTCTGCAAATTCCAGAAAACTAAAAGCTCCATCTTTCAACTCAAAACTTCCATCGTTATCCTTCCCGGAGAAATAAATAAATTCGATCCGGTCCCGGTATTCCTTTTTTGTCAATACGTTTATTAAATCATCGCCTTTAACATCATGATCAAGTACCACCCGTTCGATCTCCAACCCGGAACCGGAAAGACTTTCCAGAATACTATTTTTTTCATTTACAATACTCTTCAGAATATTTTTAGGATCAGAAAAAATGAGAAGAAAAACAGGCAGGCGTTTTTGCAAATGTTCCTTGCTTTTTCTTAATTCAATTATATATTCCTGCTTGGTCAATTCTTTTGAAAGGCGGGCAGTTTCAATATATTCGGCCAGCGCTACTGCTGTTTTTTTATTCCAGGTCCCGGTTGTCCTTCCATCCAGGTATCCATTGGACCGTAAAAGATTTTGCAACTCCACTGTTGATGTCTCTCCCCGAAGAAAAAAATGATCGTACATGCCGGCACTGCATATCAATTGAGGTAACTTCTTTTCCAAAGCCCCTTTCTTTTGGGAAAGGCGCGAAGTATATTCACGAAATGCATTTAAAAACAAGTATCGGTTGGACAAATGAACTTTGTCTCCTTGTACTGCCTTTGTAAAAGCGTAGGTAAATGCGCAATATTTTTTCCCGCCGTCTTCGATTGATAAATTACTTGCCGGTTGTTGAAATTTACACGACGCAAAAACAACATTTCCCGGTTTTGAAATGTCCAACCAGTATGGAGTCGCGGCATGGTCAACCTGCGCAAAAACAGTAACCGAATTGCAAGTGACAGATTTTGCAGCATCTCCTATGTCCTGGTCAACCAGCCAGGCTACGCGCTTATCCTTACCGGATGAATCATAACAAGTGACATAGCAATGATCATCCACCTGTAACCCATTGGAAGAAATGTAAAACAAAAGATCATCATTGGGCCTGGTATCATCTATCATTGCCTTCCATTTCTTTAAAATTGCATCGCAGGTAGCTTCCTTCCCGGTAAGTACGACCAATTCAAGTTCCGAAGCAGGCGCCAATCCTCTTATCATCTCTTCAAATAATAAAGCACTGTTCAAGTCATCGTCGGCTCTTTTATAATTTAATTTTTCATTTACTCCAACAACCAAGGCCCTGAGCTTTCTTTCACTATAAAAGTTCAGCTTTTTGATCATTCCCTTTGAAATAGTTACTTCCACCCCGCTTTGCGTATCATTGAAAAGGTCATAGAGACCAGGATCTTTATTTAACCTGTCTATAAATCCCTCCTTATTTTGTTCTATGAATGCTTTCCAGGCATACATCCAGTCAGACTGCTTTTGCTCATTATTCGATAAGTTCATCGGGACGGCGATCTTGTCGAGCCGTTCCTTTGTTTTAATGAACATGTCCATTGTATAAAGCAGCTCGGTTTCCTTGAAAGGGACAGAAGCAGTTCTAAGTTTATTAAATAGTTTATCAGTGACTATTTCAGGATTATAATAAGAGACTGCCTCCAGTGTTTGCGTTTCAATATAATCAGCACCCCATCGCTTGCCCGCCGGGTTGGGCAGTAAGTGGTAAGCTTCTACAAATTTTGCAATATCATTGATCTCGCGAACCTGTCTTTTTTTCCATAGATCTGTAGTGCCCTCATTTTTGAGCCATTCAAGAAAAGACAACCTTACCTGGTGATCCATTTCATACAACTCATAGCCAGCTTCCCTGCACAAAGGCGAAAGCAGAAGATCAGCAACAGCGATCCTGTGAATGGAAACAGGTTTACCATTCAATTTATAGCCATTGAAATTCTGCCAGAGTTTATAAAGAAGATCGGGCGTGATAAAAGCAGGTACCGAGGCATAAGCAGCCAATAAAAAATGTCCCAGGTGATACTCGTTATAGAATTCTTCTGCGTATCGCTTGTAATACCAGTTCAATTTTGACCTGTCTACTTCCGAAAGATCGTCAACATCGAATGTGAATGGAAATGGGTTCACGACTCAATTTTTTGAAATTTTTGGTTCTGCTTTAAGATAGTTCTCAGTGTATCCTGAAAACTGTAAATATCATGATCGAGGATCGGCGCCATCAGCATCACTTTGTCTTTTATCTCCGCGGCGGCCGTTCCCTTCCAGCGATGAGCCGGCATTGGATTTAACCATATCGTATGCGCACAATACTTATTAAGATCCTCCAAAAAATGTTTTGTTATCTCTATTCTTGAAGTGATGCGTTCCGGGTCCGAATTACCGCGGGCTGCGCCGGCATCACTGATCACAATCGCCAATGTAAAATTGCGGTTAGCAGTAAGCAATGCTTCTTTCACTTTTACAGGCCGGGTCAGGTTAGGCTGGCGATACACATAACCGACAGGATAATTTTGAAAATAAAACACAGGGGCTCTTGGATGACCACCTTCCGACCGCGCTGTTTGAATCAGCCGATTGGTGAGCTCATGAAAAGGTGTCATCGATCCGCGGTAGTCAGCAAAGATGATCAGTGTATCCAAGCGGTTTTGATAGCCATATAAATATTGTGGTTCAGTGAAAAGTCCATCTTTCGCAATTTTCAAGATCGTTGATTCTATATCTATATTTTCGGGCCGACGACTTTTTTCTTTATGACGCAGGAATTGCCAGCCTTTGATCATCTGCCGGCGCGTTACAGAAAAATATTCGTCGGTGTGCAGGTAATTGAGAAGTGCCGGTGTGAATGGTTCTGTTAATTCCGGTTTGATAACAGGGGGTTGATAATATTTTTTTGCTGACCCGGTTGTATCCGGGGGTTCATCCATTAGTTTTTCATCCGGAAGAATTTCTTCCTTTGTTTTCGTTTCTACAGGTTTTATACTCTCATTGCTGTTTGCTTCTTTTTTTTCCTGTTTCTGCTCTTCTTGTTTTGTTTCCGGGAGAGCAGTGGATTGCTTTCGCACCTGGAAAAAAGTTTCAAGAAGCTCCTGTTCCCTGTTGATAGCCGCATTCAATAATTCGTCAAACCGTATTTCATCACGAATATCCTGCAGGTAAAGAATCTTTACAAATTGTTTCAAGTGGTTCCAATCTTTATCGTAAGAAATGGTATTGCTCTCCAACAATGCCCGGAGAAACAAACGGTATTTATCGATCCAGCGTTCATAGCTGAGAAATTTCTCGATATCATGAAAAAAGTGCCAGAGTGGAAGCCTGTCCATGTCTAAATTTTATATTTATCAGGAAGTCTTCAGCGACTCTTCCCGTCTTGTAACAGAAGCATAGGTTTTCAAAAGAGCCTGGTAGTAAAACGGCAATTTATCAAGCGCTTTATTTACAAACTCTTCATCCAGCCCCTTATCTTTATTTGCTTTGTATTCATCCACCCATTTTTGCAGCTCTGCTGATCTACTGTTGCCCGGATTTTCAATATCATAAAGGAATCCGCGCAACCAATCAAGTAATTCACTGGTTGAAATTCTTTTGTTATCAGCCGGGTTCTCTTCAATGTCTTTTTTCAAACGGGTAAATCTTGCGATCAACTTATCGACAAAAGTTTCCGGCGGCTTCTTTCCATCAAGTGATCTGATAACTGCACCCTGCGCAGCAAGCAACCCCGGCAGATGTGCATTGATTATCTCTTTCAATTGCCTGTCATCCGGAAATTTGATGTACATAAAAAGGCAACGTCTCAAAAACGCTTCGGGTAACTCCCGTTCATCATTGCTGGTAATGAAAATAAGCGGGGGATATCTTGTTTCAATTACCTCACCTGTTTCTGCATCAGGAATGGTGAACCTTCGCTCATCAAGTTCGAGCAATAAATCATTGGGGAAATCAATATCAGCTTTGTCTATCTCATCGATGAGCAAAATGGAAGGCTCCTCCCGGGTTGAAGTGAGGAATGCAAGACCCATTGGCCCGAACGTTCTATAGCTTCGCTTGTCTTTGAGCTCCCGCAACTGCGAATCACGAAGTCGCCCAACATGGTCAAAAGCATATAATCCATCAACGGCTTTAGAAGTTGATTTTACCTGCCATTCAAAAAAGTGGTTTTTGTAATCGTTGCCATACCATTCATAAGCCACGGACTTTGCCAACTGGGTTTTTCCACTACCCGGTTCGCCTTTAATCAAAATTGGGCGCTGTAATACCTGGGCGAGGCGGACCAATTCTTTAATATCCTCCGATGGGATATAGGGCGGGATGGGGCGACCTTTTAAAGTAACAAGCTTACCACCCCCGTCATAAAGTTTTTTGAACTTTCCTGAATTAGTTAACGCGTCATATTCAAATTCAGACACCGGCAAATCAGGTTCAATGGTGACTAATTTCTCTTTTTGAACTTGTTTACCATTCTCATCAATTGTAATAAACCCGGTGGCAAACCGTGATGTGGAACCCTCTACATCCGGGTTAGGCTGAGGATATAGCCTGGGAATTATTGTCATTAGATTAGTGATTTTTTGAAGTCAAATAAATATTCGTTAAGCAGCGTTTTTTCAGTGTCTGAGTACAAACAATAAGAAGATACATGGCTGATAAAATCCTCGTACATGCAGTCGTAGTCCTCGCATTGATCCTTTCCAACCATTTTTTTCACTTTGTCAGGATCTTTCAATGCCTGTATCAGTTTTGTCTGATTGGTAACAGTAATTTGATCTACCCATTCACTTATATGATTACTCGATATCGGATCGACGGTAGAAGTAGTAATCAAGTTAAATTCATTTTTCCTGCTGACACCCGTAAACTTGTCACGGGAATACTTTTCAGCGTTATCTCTTTCGTCTGAAAAAAAGATAAACATCTTACCAATATCTTTTTTATCCTCCTCAGACAATGTTTTCATTTTATCGAGAAAGAAGGAGCTGAACTCTTCACAAAATGTTTGGATACGATCAAAATTCTGCTGCGCACCCAGGCTAAAATAGATCCAGAGTATAACGTGGCGCTTACCAGCATATCTTTCGTCGCCGCTTAACAGTTTGTCAAAAAGCCAGTCATGAATAGCTACCTTATCTTTCATGGGTCCTTCCGCATCCTTTTTAATCTGATCATAAAGTAGTTCCCAAATATCTCCGTCCTTTACGATCTTGACTGGAGTGGGCGTGAAGGAAAGTTCGGGTTGTTCAAGAGATACGCCCTGGGCAGGTTTTGAAAGCCACCGGAAAACGACTTTCCATCCTACAGTCTGCACATGGAATGAATAGCCCTGTGTAACTATAATATTCAAATTGTTTAGTCCTTTCTTATAATATTGTTTCATCGTTGACCTGTATTCGTCAAAATCAAGGTGCTCGATAAATGATTCTTTCAGGTCTTTAACTCTAGGCTTCTCTTTCTCGGTTCTTTCAAAAACAAAAGATCGTTGTCCATGTGTTCCCGGTATTTCCACATACTGTATCTTTTGCGATTCATCGCCTTTGCCCCTCGATGATTCAAAACGTGATTTTATGGTTGAATCTCTAAACTCAAACTCAGGTGCGGTATTTTGATCCAGGTAGTATAAAAAGGCATTGGCAAATCCGCTCCCCCTGCCGGTAATTCCATCTGCTGCAACATGCTCATCCGAAGTTGAGGTTAATAAAAAACGCGAAAAATCACCCTTGACACGATTTGATTGGCCAAGCGTCGACAAGCCTGAATAACATGCGTCAAGGACAAGGAGGAAGTCACGGCATTTAGGTTTGCTTAGATAATTATCAAACTGGCTATATATTTCTGAGATATTCAGCCAGCTACCCCTGTTCCCCTGTACGCTATCAGCACACAGCAGGTAATATTTATCATTACTGCCCCTGACCCCATGCCCGGAAAAAAAAACCACGAGTGCATCATCTGGTCCGATCCTTTTATCTATCTCTTCTACAGCCTTAATAATAGCATCTGTTGTTGCTTTTTCATTGTATAAGCAATTAGTTAAATAATTCTGATCATCGCTATAGACAGGTATTTCTTCTTCATGCCTGTCATAAGCAAGACTCGTCTTTCTAAGATCAGTTGATCCAACTTTGGCGAATTTATATTCCTCCACCAATAATTTTACGATCCTGTTTACATCACGTACCGGATTTCCAAGCCTTTTAAACTCATCGCCATAATCATCGATAGCAATTGCTAATAAATAATATTTCTTTGGAGTAATACCCCCACCGCCGTTTCCGGTTGCATCATATTTAAAGGATCGCGGCCCCATCAATTATTATTTTTTCAACCTTGAATAACGAGCAGATCGTTGCTTTTTAAATTTAAAGCAGTAATACAATTGAACAGCTGTTAATGCCGTTTTTTTTCTTGTGTTATTTCAATCAGATTTCGATCTCGGCAATATAATCGATGATATCCTGGCTCAGCTTGTTTACTACCAGTTGCCTGGCTTTGGCATAGATATCCTCATTCAATGTTACTCCGCTTGAAGAATACTGAAGTGATGTTTTATCAGAGGCGAATTTTACAAAAAGTACACGCGTAACCTTGTTGGTTGATGACAACATAAATGCCCCAATCTTCATGGCCACCGCATTATCTACTTCGGTAGCGACGGCGAGTTGAAAACAGCCTTTACTGGAACTGCGTGTATTTTTATCAAATACTTTGATCCTCCCATCATTTGATTCAGTCAGCTTCTTGAGCGAATCAAGTGTTTTCTTAATGATCGCGATATAGTTGGCTCCAAAGCTCGCTGTCAGGATATCTACAATCACATTCTCTACCTCAAAGACACTTTCTTTTGCTTCGAATTTGTGGATCTCTTTATCCTGAACTACCCAACCTATGTTTTCCAGCACTTCTACATACGCCTTGTACCAGGCAGTCATATCGGTTTCAATCGGACTTTTCTTATTAGCAGCAAGCTGTGCCAGCAATGTAGAATTCAAGATATCTTTTCGGTTTTGGCCCCCTACATTCGAAACAAAAGACACTACGCTTTTATCAGATATGAATGCCTGTTCCATATCTTCTTTTATCGTTTCGTCACTTGCAGCATTTCTTGTTACTGCAACATCGAATCGTTCCCTTGGTCTTTCCAGTCCAAGATCCCGTAAATACTCAAGAATTCCGGTTTGGTTTGATGCTGTTCCCATTTGATGAATGTTTAAGGTGAATAATTATGTTATGATCCAGTGAACGACACAAGGAAAATCCGCCTTTAAAAAAACAAGACCTTTCTGTTGCCGGTCAATTGAAGGAATAGTGGTTAGGGAATTAGCAGACTGAAATTAATATTTTTTTTCATTCAATTCCAGGAAAACACGACTGGTCGAAATTAATCAGCCCACCTTCGAAATGAAGGTATAACTTTTGAAAGCGACAACAATACCACGAAAGTGGTAGTTTATTTTTTGGAGGATGATCGAAATTATACATACCATGACAAAGATCACTCTTCATCTTTTTTTGTTTTTCTGCTTGTCTTAGATAATTTCTTGTCCGTTTTTTCATTTCACTTCGTATTATAATCAGCCGTCAATTAGTTAATTTAACAGTATGGAAAATTCACAAAAACGGGGAGGGACAAAAGACCTTAAACAGGCTTATCGCACTGCTTACCTTATAGCAGGATTTTTGAAACAAACACTTACCAGGCAGGAAAAAGATGAATTAGATGAATGGATCCTCGCCAGCGACGAAAATATGATTCTGTTTGAAAAAATGACGGATGAAAAAAATATTTCGCAAGCCAATGAGTGGTTTAGCAAAATGAACATTGCAGAGGAACTTCAAAAAACGAAGAGAAGGATCAAGACGAAAAAACCAGTGGGCTTTTGGAAATATACAGTGGCAGCAGCCGTGTTAATTGCAGTTCTGATTGGTATTTACCTGTATCAAAATTCTGTTACTAATAATAATGATAAACCAATTGCAGTGCAAAAGCAAGATATAATGCCAGGATCAAATTTAGCAACGTTAACGCTGGACAACGGGAAGGTAATCGAATTAGGTAGTGATGGCGCCGATACAACAATTAATGGTAAGGTAAAAATATTACGCAAAGATGGACAACTGATCTATGATCCGGGTTTAGCAACTAACGAAATTGTTTATCATACGCTGCGTGTACCAA
>JBIOVR010000050.1:0-2879 GCA_044867875.1 Chitinophagaceae bacterium | reverse complement strand
GTGGTACAGGACCGGACATAAGATTTTGAGGACTAATTCTTCCAATTGAACCACACCCTGCAATATGATATACTTTTGATGAAGGATTAGATGTCCAGAAAAATATTGGAGCCGTAGTAGTATTTGTTGATGAATCGGTCTTTTGATTTACCCATATTGGCGCAGTCCATGCTTTGTCAGTGCTGTTTTGAATGACTTTTGCATAATAGAACCAGGGATTTTTATTGGCGAAAATTCCCGGAACAGGATATATTCCATTCTTTGAAACACTGATAGTTTCTAAAAAACCATCTTTTGCTTTCCAGTCAGTAGCAGCAGTAGATAATTGTGGTTCTACCTCAGCTCCATAAATCTCAATCTCATAAGTCGAATTAGGCTCATCCGCATCTTCTATCAATACTTTAATATTAAGTTCGGTTTCTTCACCGGCTGAAACATGTGAACCCATTAAACTATCATTTATATATAAAATCACTTTCAGGTTTCTATCCTCTGTGGCAAAAGTGCGGTTCAAACGCAATGCTTCATAAATGGTAGACTCTGATAATGATTTAGCAACAATACCTACACGAGCATCTGTAATTTCTCCCCATGTTTTATAATGATTATCCTGGCCTACTGAAGGAGACACATGAAACCCTTGCTTTAAATAAAAAAAATAGTCGTTCTCATTAGGATCATATTTAAAATCCGATTCAACAGTTTCTGATAAGGCTGGTCCACTCAATACTTCTATAACATGAACATAAGGATCCATTGCCTTAACAAAATCTTTGAAATGAGGACCCAGATCGCTCGCATCAATTCCATAATCATTGAACATATTTTCTTTTATACTCGATTTTGTGCCATTATAAAATAGGTCCATATGCACATCCGGGTGATTAAACTGCAAAACAGTTTGTTTAGGAAGCGTTTTAAGTTTTGCTAATAACCCTTTGAAATCGCCATTTGGCACCGTAAGCACTTCATCAATACCAAATACATTGATATGATTACCGGATGAAATGGTGGAAAATTCCTGCCCGTAAAGAGCAATAAAATTTGAAGTCGTAGCATCATGTGCTGCTTTAATTAATGGTTTGATGCTAACCGTCTCCGTGTGCTGAACATTATTTTCTTTCCACTTTCTTGTAACGGTTACATTACTGCTGCCATTATATAATTCTGTTTTGTTTGCGATCAAAACCCCATCATTTCTTTCCTTTGCTCCTGATTCCGCTGCACTATGGTTATGCGGAGTTTCAGCAAAAAAATTAAGACCTTTTGATTTCGCCTTAGCAAAGGCATCCACAGGAGTGCCGCTGCCATCGCTGATCAAAGTATGAGCATGCAACAACCCTAAATAAACTTTTTGAGAAGGATCTATTTGCGCAAAGGATGTTACATAAACAAAGAAAGCAATTAGGAGTATTATCTTTTTCATAAAGAAAATTTTTGATGCTTGTAAAAAACACAGGGAGGAGGTTCCTACAATGTACAAAGGAAAGTAACTGGAATGAATACCACAAAGGTGGTAGTTATGATGGATAACTCAAGCGATCTTGCAAGAGTTATTTGCCTGCAACGCCTTTCAGGGTTACAATTTTATCTGGGGCTTTAAAACTGTCAAGCATATCCACTGATACTTTATCACCGTCAAAATTAAAAGTCATGATCTCTGTATGTGGACTATCTATATACCTTAATTGCATCTGCAAAGTAGCAGGTCCTTTCCATCTATAACTTCCGGCTACCTGTGATGGAGGCAATCCTTCAAAGTGATTTTTTGCTCCTGCCACTAATGAAGGGCCTAACAGTGTCGTTTTCCCCTGGATCCATTGACCATTTCCAAAATTCAGGATATAAGAGTCCATATTTGATTTGATCGTAAGTGCAATGGCAGAGCCTTTTTGAGCAAAAGAAATTTTTTCAATTCTTTTTTCATTAGAATCGAGCCTAAAACTTTTTCCCGAAACAGAAATTATTTTAAAAGTACTATCAGGCTTTGCCGGTAATGGAAGCTTTAATTGCCCTAATCGTTTTTTGAGAACGGCAGCATCTTTTTTATTTAGTACTGACGAGTCAACTTGCATGGCTGGTAATAAATATTTCCAAACGAGATTTAATTCCCCCTGCATATCCATAGTTTCAGATGTAATAGCGATCACCACATCTTCTTCTGGTAAAACCAATGCATACTGTCCAAAAGCACCATCGCCCCGAAAAGAATTATGACGGCTGCGCCAGAACTGGTAACAATAACCCTGCTTCCAATCACTGGAATCTTTTTTGGACTGCGGATCATAGGGAGCATTATCGATCTTAAAAGTTGTGGCTTCATCGGCCCAGCCCTCTGGTAAAATTTGTTGATCGTTCCATCTTCCTTTTTGCAAATACAGTTGTGCAAATTTGGCAATGTCTTCAGTTTTTATTCTTAATCCCCAACCACCTGTATTAATTCCTGAAGGATCAGTCTCCCAATCCATTCCTGTTATACCTAATGGCTTAAATAAACGTGGCGTGAGATAATCAATTATTTTTTCACCTGTTACTTTTTGCACAATAGCAGAAAGCATATAAGTAGCAGCAGAGTTATATAGGAACACGGCTCCTGGTTTATTAAGAACAGGAGTAGCAAAAAAAGATTTGATCCAGTCACTACTCACTACAACCGGCCCTGTAGGATCAGGATCTTGCCCGGCAGTCATTGATAACAGATCTTTGATCTTTAAGTCGGCTAAAAATGGAGGAACACTGACTGGTGCCTTACCAGGAAAAAAAGAAATGACCTTATCATTTACAGTTATCTTTTTTTCAGCAACAGCAAAACCAACCGCAGTAGAAGTAAAACTTTTACTAAGAGAATACAAAGTGTGTTTCAGATCAGGGCGATAAGG
>JBIOVR010000049.1:0-4206 GCA_044867875.1 Chitinophagaceae bacterium | reverse complement strand
TGTAAAAATACAGAATTAAGAATAACCCATTTTTTAAGATGAACGATCCCGCTTTTCAATAAAAAGATGAGTAGTGCTATCCTTTGTTTGAATTCTATTTTAAAGAATATTGATTTCAATCACCCTTTTTTTTATTTATTAATTAAACAATCGTTATTAACTTTAATTTTCGCGAACCACTTTTATTTTTAATTTAAACAGCCACTATTTATGAAGAACCTTTACGGTACCACCGTCTTTGTATTTATTTTCTTAAGCTCATTTGCGCAAACTTGCCCCGGTCTCGGAAGTATCAACTATCAGCGTTGGAATAACATTACCGGATCTTCTGTAAGTAACCTTACTTCAAATCCAAACTATCCAAACAATCCTTCCGCATCGGGAACGTATCCCATTTTTGAGATACCGGGTAACAGTGGAAATAATTTCGGAATGAAAGTATATGGGTATATCTGTCCACCAACAAATGGTAATTATGTTTTTTGGATTGCCAGTGATGAAAGCGCAGAACTTTGGTTAAGCACTACCGTTAATCCTGCTAACAAAGTAAAAATTGCTTTTAACACGAGTGCTACAAAGTCAAGACAATGGAATAAGTCCGCCACACAAAAGTCTAATGCTATTCCTTTATTAGCAGGTCAAGAATATTATATAGAAGCATTAATGAAAGAAGGCAGCGGCAGTGATAATTTAGCAGTAGGTTGGTCCAGGCCAGGCCAAAGTGTATCTGCACCAAGTGAAGTAATTCCAGGAACATATTTATCTGTTAACAACAGTATGGATACACAGGCCCCTACAGCTCCATCCAATCTTACTTCATCAAATATTACGAATTCTTCATTTACTTTAAGCTGGACGGTATCTACAGATAATGTGGGTGTTACGGGTTACGATGTATACCAAGGAGGAATAAAAATTAATCCTTCAAACATCACATCTACATCTTATAATGTTTCAGGATTGACTTCCGGAACTACATATAGCTATTTTGTAAAAGCTAAAGATGCAGTTGGTAACCAAAGTACAAGTACTTCATTAAATATTACAACAAATTCTCTCGATTCACAGCCACCTTCTGCACCATCCAATCTCGCGGCTGCAAATATTGTAACAACCTCATTTACGCTTTCATGGTCAGCTTCTACTGATAATGTTGGTGTGACCGGCTATGATGTTTATAGGAATGGTGTAAAAATGAATAGTGTTTCTCTCGTTGGTATTTCTTATAGTGTTACTGGCCTTTTAGCAAATACTACCTATTCAATGACAGTGGTCGCTAAAGACGCCCTAGGAAATCAGTCAACAAGCATCGCTATGAGTGTATCGACTATACCGAAAACACTTGCCAATGAATCTTTTTCTGTGCGTACGGTCATTGGAAATCAAAGAATGCCACATGATCTTGTTTATGGACCTGATAATAATATATGGTACACCGAAAGATTTGCAGGGAGAGTGAGTTATGTAAACCCGGTAACCAATTTAAAAACCATTGTACTTACATTAGGTTCTAAAATGGTTCTGGCTGGAGGACAGGATGGATTGATGGGGCTTGCTTTACATCCGCAATTTTTAACAGGTAAACCCTACGCATATATTTCTTATACGTATCAATCTTTAAGCAGTACGGTTAGAAAAACAAGGATCGAAAGATATACATACAATTTTTCAAGCCAGCTTCTGGAAAGTCCTGTTACAATCCTGGAAAATATTCCGGGAAGTAATGATCATAACTCTGCACGGATCTCAATTGGGCCTGATCTAAAATTATATTACTCCGTTGGCGATATGGGCGCAGGGCAGTTTGATAATATTTCACGGACGAACAATGCACAAAACCCTAATATATATGAAGGGAAAATTTTAAGACTTAATACGGAACCTGATGGGCTTGGCTCATGGATCCCTGCTGATAATTCTTTTACAAATGGAGGTCAAACAACTGCCGTATATACTTTAGGTCATCGTAATCCGCAAGGTCTTGTATGGGGTAATGTAAATGGAACTGATATTTTATATAGTAGTGAACATGGACCTTTTAGTGATGATGAAATAAATGCTATTCAAGCTGGCCGAAATTATGGGTGGCCACAAGTTGCCGGCTACTGCGATGGTAATTATAATGGAAAGACAATAGGTGGATTTGCTGTAGTTAATGAACAAAACAATTGTACTTCACTTAATGTAAAGGAACCCTTACGTTCAATATTCCCTTCTTCTAATCCTCCTACTGGGGGTGATAATATGACATGGCCGTCAATCGGACCTTCGGGAACAGACTTTTATGGAAGCCTTGCAATTCCCAGCTGGCAAAATTCATTATTAATAGCCACGCTGAAGGGTGGTGTTATTGCAAGATATAAATTGAGCAATGATGGGCAGAGTATAATTTCTGATACCATTAATTACTTCCGCGGAATGGGAAGGTATAGGGACATCGTTGTATCACCAGATGGATTAAAATTGTATGTTGCTTGTGATTCAAGTGGCTCTACGTCCGGACCGACAGGTAATGTGACTGCTACGCCTGCAAACCCTGGAAGTATTTTGGAATTCACATATCAACCATTAGGTCCGGCAAGAGCAATGAGTCAATTGCTTACAGAAAGTAAAGTACCAGATGATCTGAAAAATAAAAGCATTGATGTATACCCAAATCCCGCTCACACATATTTTATAATATACAATTATGCGGTTGAAAACAGGATGGTTCAATTATTTGATATAAATGGAAAGCTTGTAAGAAATATTCAGACCAGTGAACTTGCGACAAGGGTTGATATAAACGATCTTTCAAATGGAATATATGTGTTGAGAGTTAAGGAAGCTAACGGGAAAAATATAAGAACTGAAAAAATTGTAATTGCCAGGTAAAAATGAGCATGATAATAGTTTCGGAATAATTTTTTCTGAAGTACAAAACCGCCAGCAAACTGGCGGTTTTGGTTTTACGGGTTTGAATAATGTAATTTTGCACCAAGACAAACCAATACTTATGCGAAAAACTGCAACATGCCTGCTAGTTTGCATGGCCATTTATCATTGCTCAAATTCACAAAATATTGCGGCTGATACTTCACAAACTCTTGGTGAGGTGACCGTCAAAGCATATGAGCAAAATCAAAGTCTTCGAAAAGTTCCCGCTGCAATTAATAAAGTAACTAAAAGCAGTCTTGAACGATTCAGTAATACAAATATTCTTCCGGCCCTAAATAGTACGCCGGGAGTAAGAATGGAAGAACGTTCTCCCGGTAGTTATCGCATGAATATCAGGGGAAGTACATTGCGTTCACCTTTTGGTGTAAGAAATGTAAAGGTTTATTGGGATGAGATCCCATTTACAGACCCAGGAGGCAATACTTATTTAAATCAACTGAGCTATTATAATTTCAATTCGATAGAACTGATCAAAGGTCCGGCAGGAAGTCTTTACGGAGCAGGAACAGGAGGTGCAATTCTGATCAATAGTAATACTGCACAACCTGAGCCGGGGCTAATGGTTAACCTCTCTTATGGCAGTTATGATCATAGTAATATAAATGTTCAGTTTAACCAGGGCAAGGAAAAATTCAGAAATTCTTTTACTTATTCACATCAGCAAAGTGATGGTTACAGGGATCATACATCAATGCTAAGAGATATTGCTACGTGGCAAACGCAGATCAGCTCAGGTAAAAAGGAAACGTTGAAATTCAATTTTCTTTATGGTGATCTGTATTATCAGACACCGGGTGCTCTTACAAAAGCGGAGTATCAAAAAAATCCCCAGGCAGCTCGCCCTGCTGCGGGGGCCTTCCCAAGTGCGGAGGGAGCAAAGGCGGCTATTTACCAGAAAACATGGTATGGCGGATTTAATAATCATTTTAAATTCAATGATCACTTTGAAAACAGTTTAATTTTTTATGGAGCCTATTCGAATATTAAGAATCCAACTTTCAGAAATTATGAAGCAAGAACAGAACCGCATTTCGGAGGAAGAACAGTATTCACATGGAAACCGTCTACTGTGAACGATAAAGTAAAAGTAATTTTTGGTGCGGAGGCGCAAAAAGGATACTTCAACGTACATACATATCAAAATGCGAATGGCAAACCAACAACTACACTTACGAATGACGATGTAAGAAACGGGATCTGGTCGATTTTTTCACAGGCAGACTTAAGATTGAAATATGATTTAAATATTACCGCTGGTCTTAGCATTAA
>JBIOVR010000048.1:0-5250 GCA_044867875.1 Chitinophagaceae bacterium | reverse complement strand
TTTGTCTGAGCCTGTCTCTCATCAAGAATTTATTAATCTTGTTACAAGTTTTTACGTATGGAATAACGATGTCCTTAATTACTTTAACACAATTTGATCATACTAACCCCAAGCTGCCGCCCCATTTTTCAACATCTGTCGCCATGTGGGGCGGCAGCTTTTTTTGAAAAAAACAACGGCTTATTCAGCCGTTGTCACTTCGTCTTTTATAATCTGATCAATTGAATGAAATCTTACCCGTTGTAAAGTCCTCACAAAGATTAAACGCTTTTTGTGTTCTTTGCTGCGCCGTGCCACCAAATAAAAGTGATTTTACTTTTGCTTCTTCACTCTTATAGTTCCTTATATTTTGAAAATACCCGGTAACGGAATTATAAGCGCCGAACACAGTTCCTTTAGTAGTTTCTGTTTGTTGTGTCGGACTGGTCATTGCATATTCATAAACCGAATCACACATATTTTTATAACAGGTGGAAAGTTCATCCATCATACCGGACTGCAGGTCTTTTAATACTTCCTTATTCGGAACCATTGCAAGCTGTATTAATTTCATTACCTCTTTATCGGTTATCCGAACTTTTGACCATTGATTAAAAGCGGTTTCCAGATACTCGGATAATTTATATGAAATACCCATTACCTTATGCGCCTGTTCCAGTCTTTCTTTTACATTGGAAGTATGACGGATTTTTATTGCATTGCTGCAATTTCTGAAAGCTGCATTTAAGGTATTGTTGCAAACGATTCTTATCGGCGTAAAGGCTGCGGTAATACTGCCGAACCCGTCGTGTGAAGTGGTTAAAAATAAATATTGCTCAATCAAGTCATCATTACCGACTTTGATATAGTCTGGCAGTTTTGCCGTAATAAAGATCCTCTCTCCTTTTCCCAATGCTCCGGCGGTTTCATATTGTATGCCATCGCCACCAACTATTGAATCAAAGAAAGTAAAAGCATCTTTATTTTGCACTATTTCATAATCCTTTCCAACTACACCGAGAACATCGCCTGTATCTTTTCTCATAGTTGCAAAATGGGTTTTAATACGGTTTGTAAAATCCATTGGCTGACCGTTGCAATTATAGGAAGTCGTATAGATATCCTCCTTTGTTACTTCATAATCCAGACCTGCAAACTTTAGGGCTTCGTTACTGGTTGGATAATCCTGCACAATCTGCCCCAATCCGTGCCAGGCTTTTTCTTTTACTGAAAAGAAACTGTGTCTTCCTGTTTGCTCGTTAAAATTGATATTATGTGCCATAATTTGTTACCCAGCTTTAATTTCTATCCCGCAGGCGGTACTGCTGCGGTTTCGTTTAATAATTAAAATGGTAAATCTTCAATCGGTTCTTTAATCTCACTGGCAACCGGGACGGATTCTTTAGAGGCTGCATTGCCTTTGCCGTGCAGTTTAATACTGTTGACATGAAAAGTAAGACTTGCTTTGGCTTCGCCCTCGGCGTTTGTCCATGCGTTTACACCAATGCGGCCAGACAATTCAACCAATGTGCTTTTTGTGAGATGTTCTGCAATAGCCGGATTAATCCAATAAGAGCAATTAACAAACGTGGTAATCTTTGTTACCATCTCGCTTCCCTTGGGTTTGTAACTGTCATTGATTGCAATAGAAAAGTTTACAACTTTTCTTTCGTCTTTTACGGTGCTAACCTTTGCATCCGCTGTTAATCTTCCTACGAGTTCCATAACTGTAAATTTTAAAGTGAATAATTATTGTTTAAAAAAAATCGAATCATTTGATCTGTCATCCTGCCGAAAAAAAATGTTTTGCAAAAGAAAAAATGGAAAAAAAGAAAGCCTTGTACTCAGGCGGCTGCATGGAATAGCAAAAAGGAAACGGAATAAATAGTATCTGAAGAAGTAAAGGAGAGCAATTGTTTATGCCGTAGTCTTTTTGCACTTAATGACATCATTCATTGCAGCCGCATAACTTCGCTTTCGCATTTGCCCATTTTCTTACAAAACATCATTCATATAAGTCTTGCGATGTGTTTTACATATTTCAATCTTAATAAGTAATAATTTCTGCAAAAACATTTTCATCTATATTTACGAATATGGAACCTCGCTATCGCACTCTTCGCACCATCTATGAAATTGTAAAAAATGATCCCGAGCCTCTTACTTATCTATGCAGACCAAGGGAAATTATTCTTCGGCAGTTTGAAGACTGGAGTATTATTCAGCAGCATCTTGAATTACTGAAGGAAGAAAGATTAGTAACAACAAAGCAGTTGGATACGCTTGTCATTTCTATTACTGCAAATGGTATCGAAAAATTAAAGGAGAAAGGAATTACGGTATAGTCAAATTAAATTTCTGGAAGATCTGTGTTCCATATTACTTCAATCTCGTATTCTACTTGGAGCGGATGACTGAATGCAGCCGCCGATGGAATGCGCTGTAAGTTTTTTTAAGGCTATGTGCTATTCCGATTTCGGTCTTTTATCAAATCATACATAATAAAAATCGGAATGCCATAGCAGATCAATAATGGAACAAAGCATGGAAGCGGCAATGCTGCAATGAAGGAAGTAGCGGAAAGTTGAATACCAATATATCCTTGAAGGTGTTCTATCCCGAAGCATGAGGGATTGTACACCGGAAATCTTATCAATTGCTGAACAAAGAACAAGGCGATAAACGGAGCGTCGCAAGAGAGCTGATAAGAATGTCTAAAGCCGGCAGACAAGAAAATGATTTCACTTCTTATACAGTTCTGCAGCGAAACGATAGGAAGGGGCCTTTGCTTTCTTTTAAATGATTACCTGAGTTATTTGTCAGGCCAGTTTTAAAGAATTTCAAATAGTTTTTCCCTCGCCTTTTTGATTATATTCAGGTGTATACTCTTTTTGTGTTTTTTCTTCAATTCAGACTTACCAGACAGACCTAAGGATACTGAAAAAATACATCATTAAAGTGAATTAAATAATAATCCATTGCGATTGAAATCAGAAGGAGAAACTGTTTTAATCTCACTTAAATTTGACTTATATCGGACTTCGGAAACTTGATTAGGGATGCTTATCCTTTCTATCTTATGAATATCTTGATGTCTATAAAACTGCAATGAATTTTTGGCAATAGCATAATCAAATTTAATTTTAATTGACTGCTCTAATGTGTTACCAAGAGTCTTTGAAATTATAGTGAACATTTTTTCTATAAGGCTATTGTCAGCAATCTTTTGACGAATAGAATTTGCCATACCTGCTATACTTTCTCCATGTGTCGCCTGTTTTAAGAGTATTGAAGCAATAATTACCTGCTGGCCTGTAAACGGATTTAGTTGCTCCGAGGCGAAAGTGTGAATCCGTTCTAATGTGCTACTACTTTTTATTTCAAGTTTTTCGGCATCGGCATTAAAGTCGAATTTTTCTTCGGGGATACAATGCCAATAGTTTAAAAGAACTGCAGGTTCTTTGCCACTTTCAATAATAAAAAGCTCCGCCCATAAGCCATGAACCGTTTTAGTCGGTATTTCAGATAATGACCTAAAAATTTCTACAAAACTTTTGAATGTCTGAAAAATCTCCTGCTGTGTTGGCTTTGCTGATAATGATTTAATAAGCGTTTCAGCAATCCCCAAAAAATAATGCTGCAAGTACGATTGATTGCTTTTGAATACAAGCACAGTGAAATTTGCAAAGCTTGTTTTTCCTTCTTCCGAAACTTTACATTCCGTGTTATGGATTAGTTCAAGATTTTGAAGCCGAACATTTTTTTGTGAAATGGAAGTTGCATCTGCATGTGAGGAAATAAGAATGATCGGGAAGCCCTCATTGTTTATTCCAATCTTTACAAAAGAAAACTCCTTTAAAGTCGTTGTGTTAAACAAATTGCGTTTGCTCGTTTCAGGTGGGATAAGCGTATCAAAGAGTTCGACTAAGTTCATGATACATTGTCTGGTTGTCTAATAATATCCTTGCCGATATTTTCAGGAAACCAAATTGCAATCGTCGGAACGTCATCATACAATGTGCTTCCATTTTCGTCAACGATATTGTTGCCGTCTACATCCTTCAGGTGCAAACGGTGAATTTGTATCGTAACAAGATTTTCATTTTTAATTTCACGGTCTCCAGGATAGATTACGTCACCAGACTTTGGGTTCTTACCCTGAAATAGCTGCTTTAAGGTGTTACTTCCATTTTCATGTAATCTACGATCTCTAATGTTTTGAACTATTTGCCCATTTTCTTTTTTGCTGTTAATTACATATACTAAGCATCTTTCGTCTGGATTGTCTTGCAAATACATCCCTATTACCCCTCTGAGGCTTGAAAAAGTTTGACTATCGCTTTCTCTTGTAAACTTTAGTCTATTTAGCAAATGGGTTACGCATTCACTTAACGAAAATTCTGCAACGAGATGCTTTTGTTCATTCGTCCGCTGCGGATGTCCAATATCTTCTGAAAAATTGTTGATATTACTTATCAGAAAAGCTGAAATTATATTTTTATTTTGCGGAATTAAATTGTCCGTGTCATGTGGCGCTCTTACAATAAACCATTCTGCGCCAAAATAATCCCTATCCAAATCGTTATAAAGAATACTTGGTCTTGTCAGATTGAGTATTTGATTCAGGACTGTCTCCCTGTCCCATTCATTCAGATGTTTGTTGTTTACGTCGAACTCCTCTAACCGTCTTCTAACATCTTCCTCATGTTCAATGATTGCTCTGAAGGCATCAATGGTTGGCTGGTCAAGCCATACACGGCAAAAGCCTAAATAGCTTCCTTTATAGCCAAAGAACCTTGCTCGTTGCAAAGTTGTGTCAACCTGTCCCGTACCTAAGCTTCTCGGCATGTAAGTAACTGTAAGCCCCTCAACTGTGAAGCCTCTGTCCATTGCTTGTCCGCCAACTAATATATGAGAATAGCAATCGCTCCAACGAATGGGTGGAGTTTTGCCACGACTCGCATTTATTTCCATTATCCGTGTGTAATTGATTGCATGGATTAAGCGATTGCTTGTTAACTCCTCAAAGCTTGGAAGTTCGTTGCCAACAGTCAAACGCAAATCATCATAAGCCTCATTAAACTCCCTAACCAATTCTTTTTTTTCATCTACGTCGCTACTTTGCAGAAGTCGCTTCCATCCATCACAAATGTCTTTAATCCAATTATAGAAGATATTTTGGGCATTAGTCAAACGAGAAGGATGAACCATCATCGAGCGGTTGTGCTGATCTTTCTTTATATCGCCAGTAACTACGCCGAGAAAAAATAT
>JBIOVR010000047.1:0-6003 GCA_044867875.1 Chitinophagaceae bacterium | reverse complement strand
AACAAATAAGGCTTCATCTTCAAACGTCTGAAATTTAGGTAATGCCGGTAAATAAGTAGCAGTTAATGCCCCAATGGAAGATTGAATAAAATTCTTTCGCTTCATGGTTTAAAGTTATCAGTTTTATGTCAGTCAACGATTTTGCAGACGAATAGCTGAGGTTCGTCGCATCATTTTCAGTATTCATAAAAATAAAGCGCTTTACTCATTATCTTGCCCGCATGGCCGCATGGTATTCAAAAAAATGGGTGACAGTATTGCTGCATGCCGCCGCATGGTTTCTTTTATTTTCATTGCCTTTTTTATTGAGGCCTTCGATGAATAATACACAACAAGCTGCAGAAGCACAGCATTCGGGGACAATCATATTGCGATATATACTGAATGATCTCTTTTATATAGGCTTTTTTTATCTGAATGCAGGCCTTCTTATACCCAAATTGATTTACAGGAGAAAATATAAAGAATATGCACTTGCTATTGTTGCTTCATTTCTTTTGTTATTGATTTTTGGATGGCTGCTCATTTTTGGAACAATGGATCAGCGGGGATTTAATTTAAGCGGTCATATTTTATTTAACTTCTTTTTCTTTCTTTTCTTTTTTGCAGGAAGCACGGCATACAAACTGACAATGGATCGTGCCCGTGCAGATCGCATAGCCCGGGAAAAACAAACTGAAAATCTTAAAACAGAATTATCATTGCTACGTTCACAGGCAAGTCCGCATTTCATGTTCAATGTGCTGAATAATATGGTGGCATTAGCACGAAAAAAGTCAGACCTGCTTGAACCTTCTTTATTAAAATTCTCTTCCCTTATGCGTTATATGCTTTACGAAGCGGATGAAGAAAAAGTATTGCTCGAAAAAGAAATTGAATACCTCCATAGTTATATCGATCTGCAGCAACAGCGTTTTGGAAAAAATGTACAGGTAAATGTTGATCTTGAAGCAGTAGATGGTAATTATGAAATAGAACCTATGCTCCTAATACCCTTTGTTGAAAATGCTTTTAAACACGGCACCGGGATGATCGAAGATGCGATGATATCTGTTCAATTAAAAGCAGAAAAAGGACGGATAAATTTTACAGTTCAGAATAAATTTGCGCCTGCCTCAATTGAGATCAAGGATAAAACTTCAGGTATTGGTCTAACCAATGTAAAAAGAAGATTAAATTTATTGTACGGAAATAAACACAAATTGGCGATCTCGCAAAAAGATAGCTGGTTCAATGCTTCACTTCAATTAAATTTATCGTAATGCTTCGTTGTATCGCTGTTGATGATGAACCGCTGGCATTAGAGCTTTTAGAAGATAACATCAGCAAGGTACCTTACCTCCAATTAGTGGCTAAATGCAGCAATGCGATGGAAGCCATGAAAGTACTGCAACAGCAACCGGCTGATCTTATTTTTTTAGATATACAAATGCCGGGACTTACCGGTCTCCAGTTTATCCAAAGCATGACAGAAAAACCAATGATCATCCTGATCACAGCTTATGAAAAATATGCATTGGAAGGTTTTAATCTTGATGTAACAGATTATCTCGTAAAACCTGTTTCATTGGATCGGTTTGTAAAGGCTTGCAACAAAGCAAAGGAGCTTTATGAATTAAAAAACCGACCCAACAAAGATGCATCATCAAATCCTGATTATTTTTTTGTCAATGTTGATTATAGCCTATTAAAGATCAACTTCAACGATATACGATATGTAGAAGGCCTGAAGGATTATATCAAGATCCATTTAAAAAGCTCATCGAGGGCCGTTATCACAAGGATGGCAATGAAAGCAATTGAAGAAGAACTGCCTGTGGCTAAATTTTTGCGTATACATAAATCATACATTGTATCACTGGAACATATTACGGCGATCAGGAAGAATTCTGTTTTTCTCGATGAAATGGAACTTCCGGTTGGAGAGAATTTCAGGGAGGCGGTGCTTAATTTAACAGGACGGCAGGATTAATTGGAGAAAATTTTGACCATAGCCTGTTTCGACGCAACTTTTTTCGATTTTGTCGCATCAAATTGGGATTACAAATGAATTGAATACTTTTGGTGTCCTTTTAAAAAAACTACTTAAAAAATTTAAAAATGAAATTGATAAAAACTCTTATGATTGGCGCCACTGCATTTTTAGCAACTGCTGCGCAATCACAAACTGTTGATGAGGTCATCAGCAAACATGTTGAAGCCATTGGCGGAAAAGAAAAGCTAAGCCAGGTAAAGTCTCTTTATACGGAAAATACCGTAGACGTTATGGGCAATGCAGCTCCACAAAAAGAATATCTCCTGGAAGGAAAAGGATATAAAAATGAATTAGATTTTAATGGAACAAGCATTGTACAATGCTACACAGATAAAAGTGCCTGGATGGTAAATCCAATGGCTGGCGGAACTGACGCACAAGCATTGCCTGATGCAGCTTATAAGTCTGGCAAGCCGCAAATATATCTTGGCGGTGCATTGATCGACTATGCTGCAAAAGGTTATAAAGCTGAGCTGGTGGGAAAAGATGGCGGAAGCTTTAAAATAAAAGTAACCGGAGATGGTAATGAAACTTATTACTTTATTGATCCTACAAGTTATTATTTGACTAAAAGCATAATTAAAGGTGAAGTAATGGGTCAGTCAGTTGAAATAACCACTACTTATTCTGATCATAAGAAAACTGATTTTGGAATTGTTTTGCCATACGCTAAAAACATAGATATGGGAATGTTCCAAATGTCTCAAAAAACAGATAAAGTAGAAGTGAACAAGGCAATTGATCCTAAGATCTTCGAAATTCCAAAATAAACAATTGTTAGTTTAAATTCTTGTTGCGGGTACCATTGGTACCCGTTTTTTTTCCTCCAATCAAGCCCCAGAAAATTCGTCGCTACATTTTTCCCGCTTGTCTCATTTGCGCTTCCAGGCAGACGACCCAGTTATACTTTTGCTTCTGATAAAATCAACACATGAAAAAGATCGTTTTACTAACAGCTTTGATAATAATGACTGCGGTGGGAGTACAAGCTCAATTTCCCGGTGGAAATGCTAAAGGTCAAAAACCCCCGGACATGGGCCATATATACGGAAAAATTACAGATAGTACCGGTGCTGCAATCAATGGTGCATCCGTTTTATTACTCCAAAGCCGTCTTGATACTGTTACTAAAAAAAGAAAAGATGTATTGCTGAAAGGAATAACAACTAAAAGCAATGGTGAATTTAGTTTCACAGATCTTCCAATGTTTGGTCAGATGAAATTGAAAATTTCTGCTACAGGTTTTAAACCTGTTGAGCAGACTGTTGCATTTCAAATGAAGATGGATGCAAATGCGCCTAAACCAAATTCTTCAGATCCATCCCAGGCTATGGCCGCCATGAGCAACATGTTAAATGCATTTGATAAAGACCTTGGAAATATAAAATTGAGTATCGATGCAAAGCAATTAGAAGGCGTTACTGTAATTGCAAATAAGCCTACGATGAAACTCGATATCGATAAGAAAGTTTTTAATGTAGAAAAGAATATTGTGAGTGCAGGTGGAACAGCGGTAGATGTAATGCGTAACGTACCTTCTGTACAAGTGGATATTGATGGAAATGTAACTTTAAGAAACGCAGCTCCTCAATTATATATTGATGGTCGTCCAACAACACTTACACTTGACCAGATCCCTGCTGATGCAATTGAAAGTGTTGAAGTGATCACGAATCCTTCTGCCAAATATGATGCATCAGGTGGTACAGCAGGTATTCTTAATATCGTTTTAAAGAAAAATAAAAAGAATGGCTTTAATGGCAATCTGCGTGCAGGTGTTGATAAACGTGGTGCAATGAATGGCGGTGGTGATTTCAATCTCCGTCAGAATAAAATAAATTTTTCGGCAAGTGGAATGGTCAATCAAAATAAATCAAGAATGACCGGTACTACTGACAGGGTTAATTTATATGACAACCCGTTAACTACAGTTCGCCAGGAAAATAATAACAAGACATCTGGCCAATTTGTTTTTGGCCGCATTGGTATGGATTATTTTGTAACTAATCGTACTACTTTATCTGCAGGAGCTATTAAAGTGCATGGTGAATTTAATCCTAATGAAACAATAGATATCCTGACAGATAGTATTTACAATACAGGGAAGATCAGCTCTATGAGTGAACGTACTTCAAGCGGCACACGAGAATTCAATGCAAATGGATTAACATTTGGTATGAAACATCTTTTCCCTAAAGAAGGTGAAGAATTAACAGCTGACGTAAATTATTTCTCCGGAAAGAATGGCGGTAATAATATATATGTCACAAACTATTTTAATAATGCCGGAGATATAATTGGCGAACATCAGCAACAGGTTATCAGTGATGGTACAAACAAATTTTTAACCATACAGTCTGATTACGTAAAACCGTTCAAGAAAATAAAATTAGAAACTGGTGTAAGAGCACAGCTTCGCAAGTTGAGCAATGACAACCAAAATTATATCCTTGATCCAGCTACCGGTGAATTTGTATTGATACCTTCTGCTACCAGTAACTATAAAAACAATGACAATGTATATGCCGCTTATGTTTCTTTAACATGAAGCAAAAAGAATTTTGGTTATAAGGCAGGTTTAAGAGCAGAGAGTTCCGAATACACAGGAGTTCTTTTAAATGATAACAGTAAGTTCAGCAACAGATATCCTATAAGTCTTTTTCCTTCTTTATTCTTAAGTCAAAAACTAAAGAATAAGCAAGAATTGCAAGTAAGTGTAACGAGAAGGATCAATCGTCCGAATTTCTTCCAATTGATCCCTTATGTTGATTATACAGACAATTTGAATATTACACAAGGTAATCCTGATCTGAAACCGGAATTCACTTCCTCTTTTGAATTCTCTTATGCAAAAACATTTAAAGGCAATAATACATTCCTTGCATCCGCTTATTATAAAGCATCGACTGACCTGATCACCCGTTATCAAACTAAAGGCGCACACCCTATCACGGGCCAGGAAGTTTTGATCAATACCTATATTAATGCTAACTCAAGCCGTGCTTATGGTACTGAGTTTACATCAGTAAATACATTGAAAAAATGGTGGGATATCAGCACAAATATTAACGTGTACAATTCGCAGATCAATACGGATAATGTTTCAACTTATTCGCAGGAGGCTATGTGGAGTTGGTTTGGAAAATTCAACAGTAATTTTAAACTACCTTTAAAATTCACAGCACAGCTTACTGCTACTTATCAATCAAAAACAAATTTACCAGTGAGCCAGGGCGGTGGTTTTATGGGACCTCCAATGGGTGCAGCCCAAAGTGCCGCTCAGGGTTATATCAAGTCAACTTATGGCTTTGATGTAGCTTTCAAAAAGAGTTTCCTGAAAAATGATGCTGCTTCAGTTTCATTCAGTGTTAATGATATTTTCAAAACAAGAAAATCAGAGCAACACTCATTCAGTCAATATTTCATCCAGGATTATAGCAGGCAAAGAGATCCGCAAATGTTCCGCTTGAACTTTACTTACAGGTTTGGTAAAATGGATATGTCACTATTCAAAAGAAAGAATATGAAATCTGACATGTCCGGTGCAACAGACGGAATGCAACAATAAAAAATAAAAACAAGGCACTTACGGGTGCCTTGTTTTATTTAGAAGATAATTGACTAAATTCCTTAAGAAATCTTGCCAGTGGATCCATTGCAAAATGCTATTACAGTTATTTCCCCTCTTTCAGCTGAAAGTATGGAATCATTCCACCAATCATGGAAGCATTGGTCGGTGAAAAAGGATCATTTTCTATTAAAAGAAAATACTGTTTCAGATTACATTTATTTTATTGAAAAAGGGGTCGCAAGAATTTATTACTATAAGAATGGAAAAGAGATAACAGAATGGATCGCATTAGATGGTCAGTTTTTTCTTTCGATCACCAGCTTCTTTCAACGTACTCCCAGTCACCTCATCATTCAAACTATCGAGCCGTCAGAAGTATTAGGTATCCATCATGACG
>JBIOVR010000046.1:0-9396 GCA_044867875.1 Chitinophagaceae bacterium | reverse complement strand
GACAAATGTTACTTTAAAAGCAATAGCAGTAGTATCGTAATCTTCATACCGGAGCATGAACCAAACGCCGAAAATGAACAGCCAAAAAAAGACATGGTTCAATTTGTATTTTATAAAAAATGCTGCGTTGTGCATAAGACAAAATAAAATTACGATTTCCCTTCGGTAAAAGAGATTACATCATGTGTAGCTTATCCCTGACGAAGCGCATATTTACACTTCATCAAGTGTTGTTTACCCATTATGTAAAGAATTCTATACAGATCTTCTTTTGTATGAAATTTATGCTGAAAACCATTTTTTATGAGACTAATATTTCTTTTTGCTGTTCTCCTTATTTCAAATATTGGATGCACACAAAACAGCAACAAAACAAAAACCCAGGATAAAATACATATTGGTGGTAGCTGTGAAGGTTGTGAAGCTATTCATGAATCACCGGTTCCGTTTGACTCATTGAAAGAACTTTGCTGGCTTCCTGATTGGAACGATAAGGGGAAAAAGCTTGCGATTAACGGTGTCGTTTATAAAGCAGATGGCACACCGGCACCGAATATTATTATATATGTATATCATACAGATCAGACAGGAGTTTATCCTAGAAAAGGTGATGAAAAGGGTTGGGCAAAACGCCACGGATATATTCGTGGATGGATGAGGACGAATGAAAAAGGCGAATACAAATTCTTTACATTAAGACCTGCTGCTTATCCCGGGAGGCAAAATCCGGAACACATTCATGTTACAATTAAAGAGCCTGATAAAAATGAATACTGGATCGATGAATATCTTTTTGATGACGATCCTATACTTACAGATAAAGAAAGAAAAAATTGCCAGGACCGTGGTGGTAGTGGAATAATAAAAGTAAAAGATGTTGGCAATATGCTCAAAGCTGAAAGGAACATTTACCTGGGAAAAAATATTCCTGATTATCCTAAAAATTAAAGTATAGCCATGAGAAACTTACATTTTAGAGTGCCATCATTTGTTCTCATAATTACGTTCTCCAAAAAGTAAACTGCCAATGCGAACCATATTACTTCCTTCTTCAATCGCAATTTTGTAATCGGCACTCATACCCATAGAAAGAATCGAGAGTTGAGGAGTGTGGGTTGAAAGCTTTTTATATATAGTTTTTAAATGCTTAAACTCAGTTCTGATTTTATTTGTATTTTCTGTTAATGAAGCCATCCCCATCAATCCTTTTATTTTCACATTAGCAAATTGCCCGGTCACCAAAGCAAATAATTCATTTTCATCAAACCCAAACTTGGTTTCCTCCTGTGCAATATGAACCTGCAGCAAACAATCAATAACTCGTTTATTCTTTTCAGATTGTTTATCTATCTCTTTTAACAGTTTTAAACTATCTACTCCATGAATGAGATAAATAAAAGGAGTAATTAATTTTACTTTATTGCTTTGTAAATGACCAATAAAATGCCAGCGAATATCTTTTGGTAATCGTTCCGCTTTCTCCACGAGTTCCTGCACATAATTTTCTCCAAAATCTCTATGGCCTAGTTCATACAGCTTAAGGATATCTTCAACTGGTTTTGTTTTGGAAACAGCAACAAGAGTGATCCTGGACAGCCTTAGCTCTTCATTTATTTCCTGGTATTTTTCTTTATCAACTGCCATATTACAAAAATAAAATCCCGCAATAAGCGGGACAAGTTATGCAAACGATTTCTCATTTGCACACCTGCCTACCGGCAGGCAGCCAGCAAATTATTTCAAAATACTTCTGCTGATCACGATCCTTTGTACTTCACTTGTACCCTCATAGATCTGTGTGATCTTAGCATCACGCATCATTCTTTCTACATGATATTCTTTTACAAAACCATATCCTCCGTGGATCTGTACTGCTTCAATTGTTGTCCACATAGCTGTTTCCGAAGCATACACTTTTGCCATGCTGCTGCTAACCCCATAATCAATGTTATTATCTTTCTCCCATGCTGCTTTCAGACAAAGCAAACGAGCCGCATTGATCCTTGTAGCCATATCAGCCAGTTTAAAAGCAATGGCCTGGTGATTCATGATCTCTGTACCAAAAGCTTTTCTTGTCTTTGAATATGCTTTAGATAACTCATAAGCACCGCTAGCAATACCCAATGCTTGTGATGCAATTCCAATTCGTCCACCAGCCAATGTTCTCATGGCGAATTTGAAACCAAATCCTTCATCACCTATCCTGTTTGTTTTAGGAACTTTTACATCATTGAACATGACAGTATGTGTATCACTTCCACGTATTCCTAATTTATTTTCTTTAGCAGCAACAACAACACCGGGCCAATCTCTTTCCACGATCAATGTATTAATACCGCGAGAAGCTTTCTTCGGATCTGTTTGTGCCATCACCAAATAAACTGAGGCTGTACCGCCATTGGTGATCCAGTTCTTTGTTCCATTCAATAAATAATGATCGCCTTTATCTTCTGCTGTTGTTCTTTGCGATGTTGCATCACTTCCTGCTTCCGGTTCGCTAAGCATAAATGCGCCGATATATAGCTCACCATTTTTTTTACCTTGCGCCAGCGGTGTAAGATATTTTTCTTTTTGCTCTTTTGAACCAAATGCTTCCAGTCCATAGCAAACAAGACTGTTGTTAACACTCATCACCACACTGGTGCTTGCATCCCACTTGCTTATTTCTTCCATTGCGAGCACATAGCTGACTGTATCCATGCCAGCGCCTCCATATTCAGGGGGCACCATCATACCTAAAAAGCCGAGATCGGCTAGCTTCATTACTTGTTCTTTGGGGAAAGTTTGTTTCTCATCCCTTTCAATAACGCCGGGCTTACATTCATTCTCTGCAAAATCCCTCGCGGCCTTTTGAATCATCAATTGCTCTTCTGTAAACTGGAAATGCATGTAAATCAAATTTGGCCGCAAAGATAGGGAGAAGTCATTCCGTATGAACAAGTGTTAGCTGATGGAATTTAAATCCTGAAATTACTAGTGTAGATAAAAAATTACTGCGGTTTAAAAATGAATCTTCTTAAGTCGAAGTAAAAAAAATAAGATAGGTAAGGCTTTAAATTAAGCTCGTCCCATTTGCCTCAGGAATTTAATATGCGAAACGACAGCATATCTTACTCTCGGATATTCGATATAAGCAATGCCATACTCCTCGCAAACCTGTTTGATTATTCGGCTGATCGCGGGATAATGAATATGAGAAATTTTAGGAAACAGGTGGTGTTCTATTTGAAAATTCAAGCCACCAACTAACCAACTGACTAATTTATTGTTTGTAGCAAAATTGGCAGTTGTTTTCACCTGGTGAATTGCCCATTCATCTTCCATTTTTCCGGTGGCAGCATCAGGTAATGGAAAATGTGTATGCTCCACTGTATGGGCTAACTGGAATACTATACTCAAAACAAATCCGGTAACCATACCCATACTTAGAAACCCAATGATCCATGGTGTAAATCCCACCATATAAATAGGTATGACTACAAAAATTAGGGCATGTGCAACCTTATAAAACCAGAAATAAAAGTGCTCCTTCGATGTCATCTTTCTCAATGCTATAGAGCCTATTTTACCAGAAAAATATTTTCTGTAATCAGTGACAAAAATCCAGTAGATATATAATAAGGAATAGGCAGCCCAAAAATAAAAATGTTGGTACTTGTGTATTTTATAATGTGGCTGTTCATCACAAAGACGAAGTAGCGGACGGGCTTCTATATCATCATCCACACCATGAATATTTGTATAGGTATGATGAATAACATTATGTTTCGTTTTCCACATATGCTGGCTTGCGCCTAAAAAATTTGCAAAATTTGAAGCCAGGTTATTGATCCATTTATAACGGCTGAAACTGCCATGTGCTCCATCATGCATTACATTGAAACCAATCGCGGCGGCAAAACATCCCAATAGAACACACTCAATAATTGCGAAGATCGCAGAGGGTGTAAAGAAAACAAGATGAATATATAAAGTTATCAATCCCGCAACTAAAAGAATTGCCTTACTATGGAGGTTAAAGTTGCCAGTAGTAGCTTTGCCTTTTTGAGTGAAATACTCCCCGATCTTTTTTTTCAACTCGCTATGAAATGATATTGGAAGTTTGGGGAATTTTGGACTTGACATTTTGAGAATTTAAGTTGAATGCAAAAATACTCTTAATAGCTGACAAAAAAGCATCATACTCTGTTAGTTATCCAGATATTATTCTTTTACCAAATCTTTTTGACCTAATTGACCCGTTTTAAAATTATCAGGTTTCAATAGCTACCAGCGAATCGAAATTTTTTACCCCCAGGCTCTTTTCAGTATTGAATCCTTCACCGTACTGCACCCCTATCTTTTTTCCAATTACTCTTGCTCTTGCAACAATACTATCGAGAAATGCTGCAGTGGAAATATAGGTTTGTGGTCCATCGTCTTCATTATCTGGATTATAAAACTGAGTTGTGTATGCTTTAACTGCTTCCATCCGCTGCTCAAACACGTCGGATATATCAATAATAAAATCGGGTTCGTGATAACGATCCTGTATATAATGAAAAACATATTTTGGTTTCCAGGGCTCCTGGTTGTTTCCTTTTTCATCTGTTGTTTCAACTTTTAACAATCCAGAAAGAAAGCAACTATCTGACGTTAGTTTTGCTGCACGACCATGATCCGGATGACGATCGCTTAATGCATTTGTGATAATGATCTCCGGTTGATATTTTCTTATTGCAGCAATTAATTTTCGCTGATGCTCTTCATCATTTTTAAAAAAACCATCACGCATCTTCAAATTCTCTCTTACATGTATACCCATTCTCATCGCTGCCGTTGCCGCTTCTTCATATCTTGTTTCAATACTGCCACGGGAACCAAGCTCTCCCTGTGTAAGATCAAGCACTCCTACTTTTTTCCCATTTTTAATTTCATTGATAATTGTACCGGAACAACCAAGTTCTACATCATCAGGATGAACGCCAATAGCGAGTATGTCTAATTTCATTTTGCTCTAACTAATTAATAGGATTAAAAATAATGAAGAAATTTGATGAGAGAGAAATTAAAGAAACAAGAAATCAGAACTCATCTATCTTATTCCCGGTTTGTAAGGATTATTATACCAGGAACCGTCAATTTCTTTAACGATGTTTTCAATCTGCCTGTCAACTTTATCAGTGACATCCCACTCTTGTTTTAAACTACTGCCAAAAAAGAAAGCAACAGTTTGGTAAACACGGGCAGTTACTCCTCCACGATATTCTTTGACTATTTCATAGCAGTTATTTCCTGTTTGCCGGTTAATAAGTTTCATTAAAATTTTTCCCTGGTAAACAGAAAGATTGGATAACGGATCAGCAAACTGATCTTTCAATTCTTTTTCTCTTGATTTTATATAAGCTTTCTTCTCTTTCTTAGATTTCATTTTAGAGATGCTGGCATTAATATTATTCATCAAATGTCCGGCGGTTCGGGCATAAGGATAAGTAACATACACTGCATTGCGAAGCCTGGTCCATTCCTCCATGTATTTAGCCAGCTTCTTTTCACTCATGTTGGAAACCCATGCCATTTCTAATTCCTTGTATGGCATCCATTCATTTTGGTAGTAAATAGCTCCTGTGATAATCGTATCATTGGTTCCCCATTTTTTTACATCTACTGGAGGTGCAAGTGGTAGTGGGCCAACTAATGTATCAGTTTGCGAAAAAACATTGCCGGAAGCAAAAAATATTGCTCCTATTAAGATCACTATGAATCTGCAATGGATTTTCATAAAACTAAAGTACAAAAATATGACAACGTTTCTAAGATAAACGCTGTATGAAAGTTAAAAGGCTGTTCAGGCTTGATTCCGGCTTAACTGTATTCTTCGAACCATGCTTACGACAAAACCCACTGCCATAATTATGGTGCCCAGCCAGAGAAGGTTTATAAAAGGAAATTTAAGGGTTTTTAAAGTAAGATATTGAGTAACAGTGTTGGGAACCTTTACACCAATCTCTACCTGTTTGCCGTCAGATTTATCCAGTTGTATCATTGTGCCGGAACCGAGTGTGTCAGGTACACTAAGTGAATTTCCTTTTGCGATCGCAAGGCGTGGATCTGAAAAATAAACTTCCTCGGGTTTTGATCCATCGGGATATACTTTAAATCTTGCTTCATAAAGTTGCCCGTTTTCACCAAAAATATCAACTGGCAAACTGTCGAATGATTTTATCCCTTCAAGTATTATTAATCCATTTTTTGAATAAGAAACTGTATCACCAATTTTCATGGTCTTTGGAATAAAATTGGAAGTGTCTTGATTTTTTGATTGATCAGTCATCGAAGTGATATAACCAAATACATCATGATCCCAATAATGTTTTGAACCCGGGTTAGCCATCAAGCCTTCATTGCCTTTATAATTTACAAATGCATTTGGGGTAATGGTAAAAGTTTCGTTACTCTTTTTATCCTCGAAGTTGATCTTGAAATACCATTGAGATTTTTTTGGATGCATGGAATCGCTGGCATAAGTAACCCAATATTTCCCCATATCCATTTTCTGACCTTTGAGTAGTGTCATATTCTCGCCTGGAAGTTCTTTACTATTCTCACCAAGCGGAACAAAAATTCCACTTGTATTATAAGAGAGAATTTCTTTTTTAGATGAGGAGATAAGAATTCCAAGCAACATCATTCCAAAACCAAAATGTGCAATAGATGGGCCACTTAATTTTAATTTTCCTCTTATACCGATCCAGATATAAGCAAGATTAGCAATGATGGCAAATACGCTGCAAGCAATTGCGGTCCATACAAAACTAAGATACCCTATTCCGTATTTATCGTAATTGATATTACCATAATACAAGATCAGCCCACTGACAATAAAGCTTACGATGAAAGGCAAACCAATTTTTTTGAAAAAGTATTGAGTGCTGGTTTCTTTATATTTTAAGTACTGACCGATTGCGGTCAATAACCCAATAAGGATCGCAATGAAAATCTGGATACGGTTATAAGAAAACTCTATGTCTTGTGCCGGAGCTATTTTCAATCCGAAAACTTTATTGTAAACCGGTAATGAAGTTTGTGCTGTTATGATAATTGCTGAAAATAGAATTACCAATGAACCAATGAACATCCAAAACTCTCTTGATGAAGCTGCTTCTTCTTTTTTAACAGAAGGAATAAGTTTGTTCATATTTACCAAAAACAAAACTAATGCTGCAATAGGTGATATAAGTGCAAAGAGAGGATGAACAAATCCTGCTAAAAGAAGAAACAAAATAGCTACGCCAGATACAATAAGCTTTTTATTTAATCCTTCTAATGATAAAATAGCCGGCAGCCAAAAGAATCCATATAAGAATAAATATAGTTGAGCATTCATCCCCAGGTCGGCAAATGAGTGAACAGAAGTTTCTCCCAAAATCCCGCTGCGTGTAAGAAAGGTGGAATAAACTATAAGAATAAATGAAAGTGCTATAAGAAAAAATGAAGTTTGTAACGACCGGCCCGTGCTTTTATAAATAAGCAATGTATGGATCCCGGCTACGAGAACAAGCCATGGAACCAATGATGCGTTTTCAACAGGGTCCCATGCCCAGTAACCGCCAAAACTTAAAGACTCATAAGCCCATGCACCTCCCATCATTACTCCAACACCAAGTATACATGCTGAGAACAGAGCCCATGGCAATGCAGGCTTTACCCAATCACCATATTGTTTTGTCATCAATCCTCCCATTGCAAATGAAAAAGGGATAACAGTGCTTGCAAAACCAAGAAACAAAATTGGGGGATGAATAACCATCCAATAATTCTGCAGCAGCATATTCAATCCATTACCATCTTTTATCCTGGTTGCATAATCAGCAAACTGGAAAACTGGTAAGTCTGGCATTTGTTCACGGAACAGCGCAAATGGACTGCTGCCGATCTTTGTCCCAAAGAAATAAATGCCGAGCATCATTGTAGCAAGACAAACCTGTGCAAATGAAAGAACTGACATTACAGGAGCTTCCCATTTCTTTGAAGTAAATATTAAAATGATACCAAGCACGGCATGCCATACCGTCCAAAGTATAAAGCTGCCTTCGGATGCACTCCATAAAGAGCTTAAGATATATTTTGGTTCAAGATCATTGCCGGAATTCTTATAAACATATTGGTATTCGTAACGATGATTGTAAATAAGTGAAAAGAGGATAAGAAATATTCCGAGCACTGAGATCGCATCAATGAAAAATGCGGCTCTTCCTATTTTTTTCCAGCTTGCCTGGTCAGTAAGGTTTGTTGATCTTGCAGAAATGAAATATGAAACAGAGGCTATAATAGATGCAACAAAAGAAAGGATAACAAATAAATGGCCGATTTGGCCCGGCAGCAAGTGTTCCCCTATATAATCCATTGAAATTAATTAGTGTTTTTGTTCAAACTTTCCTGGATGCGATTCGGATCATCCGTGTATTTGGATGGACATTTCATCATTATCTCATTACATTCAAAAACATCGCCATTCATTTTTCCTTTCATCACCAGCCTTTCACTGTGTTCAAGATTATCTGGCTTTGCATTATTATAAACCACCTTCACTTTTCCACCTGTTGTATCAATTGCAGTAAAACTTAAATAGTTTGGGTTTTTTATAGCATCATAATCGATAGGTGCTGTTTTATCAAGCTTTGCTACCACATGCACAAACTTGCCGGCTTTTTCTTTTGCTCCTGCAATAGTCTCATAACTACTTAACAAGTCAGCGCCACCTTTTGGCATTAAACTGATCAGGGCTGCTATGGCACCAATAATTAGAACAAGTAAAATAATATGCGTTTTTTTCATGATTCGATTTTGCTCCGCAAAGATAGCCCAAAAAACCTTCAGGAGATGCGCAAGAATGTTGATAAAGATCAGGCAGGAAACTGTGAAAGGTCAATAGCGAACAGAACCCCGAACGGAGCGTCGCAAGTAAAGCTCAATCAAGGCTCAAAAGCTCATGCTCTAAAAATCTCTCTCAAATATTTTATCATTCATTTCCTTATTTGCAACTTCTCCTTACCTTGCACGCCTTTTGAAACCACGTCATGACTGATCTCTCAAAATTTGATCCCAATAGTGTAAGTAATCCTCATAATAATATTTTTGGATTGCCATTTACTGAAGAAGAAGCAAAACTTGTGATATTACCAGTGCCCTGGGAAGTAACGGTAAGCTATGGCGCCGGTACGGCCCGTGCACCGGAGCATGTTTTTATGGCAAGCTTGCAGGTGGATCTTTACGACCCTGATATGCCAGAAGCATGGAAGCAGGGTTTTTTTATGAAAGCGATCGATCGCAAGGTTTTATTAAAAAGTGATTACCTCCGCAAAGAAGCCGAGCTGTTCATTGATTATATATCCAAAGGTGATGCCGTAGAGGCCA
>JBIOVR010000045.1:0-2640 GCA_044867875.1 Chitinophagaceae bacterium | reverse complement strand
TTTGTGAATCCAATGCTGAGATCAATACAATGTTAGGGTTCGCGGTCTGAGTGGTAACTATTGTTGGTTTATTAATATAAGTAGTTTTTGATTTGACCTTTCCGGTCGAATCTGTTTCTGTTATGGTAACTGGAACCGGGCTAATTTGGGTCGTGGTAACATTGATTACTGGTTTAGATTGAATGTTGTTATTTAAATTTGTTCTCTGACTATCCTTTTGGTTAAGTTGTTGTTTCAATTGCTCAATTTGGTTATGTCTAATGGCAGCCCTAGCAGGGTAAATCTTTTCTACTTTGTCGTTTATAAATTGCTCCTTCTCCAACTCGATATCGTCTTTAAAAATAACCTGGTCAATGATAAGCGATCCAATTAAAGCCATCATTACCGCAATAACCCCCCGAAATATTTGCAGGTAATTGTTTTTATGTGTTTGCATGATAATTTGACGCTCAATTTGTATTATCACAATAATAAAAAGTAATGATGATCCAAGGCTTGTTTTAAGCGATGCATGCAAATACCTGTTTGCAAAAGAGTATCCGATCAATCCCCATAACAAACACATAATAATCATGGCGGCCGTGTACCTCTTTACTGTTTTTTTCGATATCTCGCTGCAGTTTTTGAGTATCGAATAATTATATCCGGTAAGAAAGCAGCCGATTTTTATCCAAGTATCTCTCATTAGTAAACTGTTTAGAATTTCCGTTTATTACTTTCATGGATTGCAATAGCTGCCATTGCATTCTGAAAACCTCTGTTATAACTGATTATCAGCCGATGAGATTCACCTTGCTCTAAAGCCTCGCTTTGTAGTTCGACAACTTTTTTATAATGATCTTCGGCTTTTTCTTTCCTCATTTTTAGTTCATCTACAACATCAACCATACCGATTCGATTCCGGCTAGCAATCAAAAAATTTAACTCTCTAATTGCATCCTCATAAAATGTTTTTGATTTTCTAATTACTATATCCAGTTCGCCTTGTATTTCCCTGATTTTTTCATTCTTGTAAGCAGAGTCTGGATGTGCTAAAGCATCATCATAACCTGATTGTTGATAGTCTTTCGACAAAAAATCGTACACCATATGGATGCTGTCATTGGGATACTCTTTTTCTTCTACCATTGATTTCTCGTCCTGAGTATTTTTTTCAATAAATATATCTTCTGGAATGTCAGGATTTGTTTCAGCTTCAACTCCATTTGATTTAGGATTTTGTCCAAAAAATTTAGATAGCCAAGACATAAAATGAATTTAAATTGTTATTGAAGGAACCTTATACTTAGAATGACCGCGATTATGACATTTAGAGCACAGTGTTATCAGTAGATTTTCAGGATAATCCCAGGGAACTTTGAACTGTTTAGTTGCTTTGATGAAATGATATTGTCTGTGATGAATATGAAGTTCTTCTGCACTGTTACAAATGCGGCATTTGTAACTATCTCTTTCAAGTATCTCCTTTCGTTTGGCCTTCCAGTTTGGATGAAGAACTAAGGCGCCATAGGAACCATGATTTACAGGAAGTCCTTTATCATGAGAATAAACTGCAACAGGATCTTTCCCATCAACTATGCGCTCGTTAATATAAGTTGAATAGCGGCTTTTTTGCGGCGTGGTATATCTCCCTTTATGCGAATGAAATTTAGACATTCTGTTTTAGCTTGTAATTCTATTGATCTAATTGACTTGGTATTACTCAACCTATTTGCCGGGCTCGTTAACCAATCTATTGTTCTGCGATAAAGGACTGTATGTTCTGCTTCTGCGTTACCATCCTCCACAATATTTTTTTCTTTTTTTATTTTTATCCGCGTTGCCTCAAGCTGTCTTATCACTGCAGGATCCATTACGATCGTTAAATTCCTGATGTGAAATGATCGCTGCGATGTAGTTTCAAAACTAACCCACATGATCATCCTTTTTTTACGGCAAACCGTATTGACCGATCAAACAAAGTGTTTTTTAATCCCACACCCACGAAAAAGAATTATAGATTGATCATGGAGAGATCAATGAATGATGTGCATTCATACTACTACAGTATTCCCGTTTCCTTACAAAACAGAATCAGCTGTTCATTTTTTGAAAACCCGAGTTCTTCACGGATCTGGTTCAGCCGCTTTTCGATTGTGCTCAGGCTAGAAGGTTTGATATTATGTTGTTTGAGGTAACCCGGTATTTCATTTTGGTGGTAACCCTTCGATAGTAAACGAATAATATTCATATCGAATTCTGTGAACTCATATACGTTTGATTTTTTTATGAGTTGAGCCAGGGCCTGTGGATAGTATCGTTGACCTTTTGATAATGCATCAAGCGCTGATTTCAATTCCCGGGCATCATGCCTGGCTTTACGCACATACCCATCGATGGCATAGTTTGTAAACAACATGTCAATGGTCGCAGGGCGATTTTCTGCAGAAAAAATAAGTATCAACACTTCTGGCTGCATGGCTCGAACTGACTGGATCAGCTCAAATCCTCCGGCAATTTTTTGGTAGGTCCCATCAGCTTCAAAATACAGGTCGGTGATCAAAAGATCATAAGGCTGATTTTTCTGCTTAGCAATATGTATTTTATTCAAAGCATCATCACAATAAAATACATAGTCAATATGCCTGATTTTCATTTCTT
>JBIOVR010000044.1:0-3962 GCA_044867875.1 Chitinophagaceae bacterium | reverse complement strand
TTGCATTTGAAGAAGAAAAACCATAAACATTCTTACCAACTTCGCCAGCTGCTTTTCCTAAATTCTTGCTTCTTCCATATCCAACTGCAATGGCAATTGTATCCTTATCCATTCCCGGAATGATCATTACAGGAAGATCAACACTTTTACCGCCAACTGTAACAGTTACTACAGGCTTTTCCGGGTAATATTCGTAACTATTAATATGTCTTTCAGAACCGCCGATGAGGTCAACACCAACAACTTCTTTTGCCATCGTCATGCTCATCATTACATAATTATCCCACGTGGCTTTTGTTATTGGATCTGGTAATTCCTGTAACCATGGATTGGTTCCTTGTTTACCTGTACCAATAGAAACTTTTTGATAAAGTACTAATTCAACCTTTCCGCCCTTTCTTGTTCCTGATATTGCAGCCGTGGCGTCTTGAACAGATGCTCCATTATATGAACCCGGAGATGCAGCGGTAGTTACAGGTACTGTTATTACAGGTGGTTTAGCTCCTGTACTGTCTTTAGCATTCGTTGATGTAGCTGTTAATGACTTTGCGTTTTCATCGATGACGCCTCTTTGGAGCGCAGCATCAAATGCAGTTTTAGAGCCAAGCTTTGATTCCCAATAATTCTTAAAATATGTTTCGTAGTCTGTATTGTTTCCGCTCCATTTTAATAATGAAGTTTGAAAAGCTCTTGTTTTGAAAAGGGGGTGAATAGTTGGCTGGATAAAACTTGTATAGCCTGATCTTGGTTCAGCATCGCCCCAACTTTCCAAAAAGTGATGAGTTGGGATCACATAATCGCAATGTTCAGTAGTTTCATCAAGATATTCGTTGAAAGAGATCTTTGTTTTCACTTTTGCCAAAGCAGCATTGAATTTATCTGCAGCATGATAATTATATGATGGATTAGCACCATAGATCATTATTGCACCAACCTGCCCGGCATTCATTTGATCAATAAGATCACTTAAGTCTTTATCAACACCCTGGCGAAAATTTAAAGTTGTTGACCAATCAATTGTAGAACCATAGGCGCCGATCGCACTGTTGATCGCATTTACAACTGTCTGCACATTTACATCATTACTTCCACTTAGTACAACTGCAGCACCTTTGTTTGCAATTAATTCAGCCGCAGCTTTTGTAATTCCTGCTTTTGCTTTGTCGCTTACAGTAGTTGTTGCCGCATTCCCTGAAACAGCAGCCAGTAATGCTGATGCAACAGCACCTGATTCAGATGGACGATGAGTAAATCTTTCATCAGCATTCGCACCAGTCATGCTCAGAAAACTTTCGAACTGCAAATGCCTGCTCATTTCAGATGCACCGTCTTTCAGTTTTCTTGTTTGAGAATATTGACGGGCAAACTCAACAGGATTTAACCATGTACCCAAAAAGTCAGCGCCAAGACTTACAATCACTTTTGCTTTTGCAAGATTGTAAGATGGAATTGCTTTTTTGCCAAATGTTGCTTCATTCGCCATCAGCATTCCGCTGAAAGAATCAGCATCATACTGTACATGTTTTAATCCCGGGTATTTTGCAATAATTTCTTTTGTACTTACTGATGTGATAGTGCTTGTAAGCAAAACAGGATTTGTAGCACCTGCCATTGCATCACCTATCATTTTATCCAATTGTTCAAAAGTTGGTACTTCTTCAAACTTATCGCCAACTTTTCTTTTTGGGTGAGTCAACCTGTTTGTATCATAAAGATCAAGAACGGAAGCCTGTGCTCTTGCTGATGTTCCTCCACCTGTATATACACACTCATTATTGCCTTCTATCTTTATTGGGCGACCATCTCTTACTTTAGCAAGTATTGGCAACACATCTCCATCCTGAACATAAGTTGTTGCATAATATTTAGAAACTCCCGGAACAATATCAGCTGGCTTATTGGCAAAAGGAATTGCTTTTCTTACCGGCGTTTTACAACCAGCAGCAATAGCAGCGGCAGCAGTGCTGAATCCAAGATATTTCAGAAAGTCACGACGTGGAGCTGTAGCATCCAGCCAGCCTTTATTACTTCTATCTTCAAAAGGAAGGTCCTCCTGGAATTCATTCTCAATTTTTTTTGCCAGCTCTTCACTTCCTTTCAGCTCGCCGAAACTTTGCCAATATTTATTATCGCTCATATAGTTGAATGTGAAAATTTGAAACCCGAAATTATAATCGATCAATAAGTCAGATCAGTAGTGACATTTTTGACACTCTAAACCACCAATATCTTTTACAGTTACACTATCCATCTTTCCACTCTTAATATCATTGTGGAATTTCTCGTATATGCTATAAAATTTATTTCCTGTTGCCTTACCGGAACTATCTGTTTTATAAAAATCAACTTTTGTATCACGATGACAGTTAATGCACCAGCCCATACTTAATTCTGAGAATTGGTACACTTCATCCATGTTTGTGATCTCACCATGACAAGACTGGCATTGTACTTTACCAGCTTTTATATGCTGAGAGTGATTAAAATAAACATGATCAGGCAGGTTATGAATTTTAGTCCAGCTAATAGGTTTTGCTTTTGAAGGATCCCAGGCGGCTGCATTCTTTGGATCAAAGCCAGCAAAGCTGTATAATTTTTGGATCTCTTTTGTTCCGTCTACTTTGGTACCATCTGCTCTTGTTAGTTCAGGTCCTTTTGTGTATTCGTTAATTGTTTTATGACAATTCATACACACATTCACCGATGGAATTGCAGCATGCCTGCTCTCCCTGGCAGCACCATGACAGTACAAACAATTTATCTGGTTGATACCCGCATGTACTTTATGGGAATAGAAGATCGGCTGCGTCGGTTCATAATGTTTTTGTCTGCCAAAATCTATTAAAGCATTGGCTGTATAATAACCGCCAACAATAAAAAGAACAATTGAGAAAAGAGCTATGTAAACTTTATTCTTATAAAATGGAACCGGGTCTGGACGAAGAATACCTTCAGAATCATCACTTAATTTTTTCAAATTGCTGTTAACCTGCATCAGGATAAGAGCAATGAGGGCCATGATCAGTGAAATGATCCCAAAAATTAATGCACCGTGACCTTCTCCCCCTGGTTGTCCATCCCCTGGTTTTGCAATGGGGGCAGGCGCCCATTCATTCACATATTTAATAACTGCATCAAGTTCCGGATCTGTGATTTGTCCTGCGAATGGCGTCATAACTGCGGCGCGACTTGCTGCTACCTCTGCAGCATGACCATTTGATTTTGCAAGCTTGCTCCAGTCAAGGATCCATTGTTTAACAAGACTTACATCTCCACCCCATCTTTCAACAACACCTTGTAAGTTAGGTCCTGTTGCTCCATCATTACCCATTGTATGGCAACTTGCACATTTAGCAATAAACACTGCTTTACCATCCTGCGCATTGATTTTTGAAAAGGAAAAAACAAAAAAACTAACGAGAAGTAATAATCTTGTTGGAGTGAAATACTTATCTGGAATCATAGAAGCAATTAGATCTAAAGAATGTGGATAAAATCTCTTAACCGGCTGCAAAAATAAGTCATGAAGGCAACAAAAGTTCAACACGTTTAAATTTTTTTTGATCCGCTTCCAGACTGCGTTTCATTGGATTTTAATGTTGTTCTTTATAAAGCTGATTAAACAATGTCACTATTCTGTCAACCTTTGCCAAACAAATTTTTTTTTGTTATTAATGATAGTTCTTTTATCCGATTTTTGTCAGAATAACCTTATTGATATTGATCGTAACAAAAAATTTTGTGCATGTTTGAGAAATTAAGGCAAAAATGGAAAGTAAACGTTTTTCAATTAGTGCTGATTCTTTGCACATTTGCGATCGGTGGCAGTTTGACAGGTTATGCCGCAAAAAAAATAATGAATGCGCTTTCAATTGAAGCAGATTGGCTTTGGACTATCATTTACATACTTCTTGTTACCATCATCTGGCCAATGATGGTTTTAATTATCAGTCTTCCTTTTG
>JBIOVR010000043.1:0-2924 GCA_044867875.1 Chitinophagaceae bacterium | reverse complement strand
TTATAAAAAGCCAGGCAGGCGAGCAGGATCACGGCGACATTGATGATATATGGCAGGTTCATGGTTTGTCTGTTTTTATCATGTGGAGAATTTCTTGCAATTCGTCTTCAGTAAGGTTTTGTTCTTTTGCAAAGAAAGCCAGCATGCGCGGATAAGAGTTATCGAAGTATTGGCTCACTATATCCTTCATTGCATGCTTTTGATAATCCTCGCGGCTAATTATAGGAAAGTAGCGATACACATTGCCAACACTGTCGTGATCCAGGAAACCTTTTTCTTCCAGGATCTTCACCATGGTAGCAACACTGTTATAATGTGGTTTCGGTTCGGGCAACTGAGGGATCACTTCTTTAATAAATGCTTTACCAAGATCCCAATACACCTGCATGATCTGTTCTTCTCTTTTTGCCAACTTTTGCATCGATAAATAATTTGACACAATGTTAGTACTAATTCATTAGGAGAACAACTAATTTATTAGGAGTGTAGGGTATTTGTAAAAGAAATTTCAATTAAATCAGTTCATTCAGAGAGAGTTAGAACCAGAAAAAAATTTTCTTAAAGCTGTCAAAACGAATGATGAGCGGATGAATTATAAATGGATCCCTTATTCAACATTCAAAATTTATCATTTAAAATAATTACGGATTGATCATAATATGTGCACTGTGTGTTCCGGGATTCATGATCCAGGGCATGCCATTGGCCGATGGATTTTCGGGCAACCCGGTACTGGCTACTGTTGCATAAGGAATATAGATCACATAGCGCAGGTAGCCATTTTTTACTTCACCGGTTGCAGGATTAAATTCTTCGTCTTTGGCAGAATAAACATACAATGCAGCAGGTTGTTTAGGCATTTGCAGTGTACCAGCTTTTACTTCTTTCTCCCGTTCATTAAACAACGAATCATCTTTAATGCCCTGCTTTCTCAGTTCACGACCCCTTTGCATAAAAGGTTCCAGGTCTTTTACATAACAAGCCACAGAAAAGTCAGGCTCATCTGGATTGTCTGCCAGACAGATCATTTCATTTGTTCCTTGTCTTAAAAGTATAAGTTGTTTATCGGCAGAATAACCATAAACTGTACAGCTATCTCTCTTTTCCTTGGGTGCAGCTAATAATGCTGATTTTATTTGCATGGCTGCAGAAGGCAATTCATTCTTAGAAGAAGGTGAATCTTTTTTTGAATCACATCCGTAACAAGCTGTGATTACAGTCATAAACAAAAAGATCGCTTTCATGTTAATTCGTTGAGTTGAAAAATTTAATTCAAGATATAAAACCAGCGTTTTTTAAAGGTAGCATTTTATTATGCCATGGTTATGATTTCTTAAACTGTTCCACTCAACATAAAAAAATTGCGGTTCCCAAATGAGATCCGCAATCTTATTTATCAATCTAAGTTTAATAAGCTCTTTTCTCTAACGAAGGTCTTGCAGGTTGTTTATATCCTTTTGTCTTTAATAGATTTTTTATTTCTTCAATTCCTTTTTGTAATTGCGGGTCTTTGCCTTTAGCCATCATGCTCAGATCTTCCGGCACTGCAATATCAGGATCAACGCCATGACCTTCCTGGAACCATGTACCATCAGGATTATACATTCTGAAAGTAGGTACGGTAACGTTTCCGCCATCCATCAAAGGTGGCACGCCACTAATACCGATCAATCCGCCCCATGTTCTCGCACCGATCAATGGTCCTAATTTTTTTCTTCGGAAATAATCAGGGAATGCATCACCACCTGAACCACTCCATCCATTTATCAGCATCACCTTCGGACCGAAATTCGCATAAGGAGGCCATGGCCAGTCACTCCCATCACGTATTGCCCAGAATGCAAGCGGATCACGGTTCAGCATTTCAATAAAGCGATCAGGAATTTGTCCGCCGTCATTAAAACGTTCATCGATCACCAATGCTTTTTTATCCCATTGTGCATTGAACTGTCGTGTTAATTCATTTTGTCCGTCAACACCCGTGCTTGGTACATAGATATAACCTGCTTCGCCATTCGTTTCTTCCTCTACTTGTTTACGCATGCTTTCGATCCACGCAAGATTGCGCAGACGGTATTCATCGGGCAATGTTTTTACAATGGCTGTTTTAGCACCGGTCCATGATGGACTTGAATTATAAGTAAGCTCTACTGTTTTATTGGAAAGACCAGTGAATGCAATATATGGTTCCTGTGAAGTAGACAATGGCACTCCATTCACTGCTAAAATATAATCACCTTCTTTGATCGTAACACCGGGTTGATCGAGTGCAGAACGAACTTCTGCATCCCATGGTGCGCCGCGTATGATCTTTTTGATCTTATAATTTTCACCATCGGCTTGCCAATCCACACCCAAATAACCGACTGCTTTATTCTTTGCTGCTTCCAGGTCACCGCCACCCTGGTAAGTATGTGAAGCATTCAATTCACCGATCAGTTCACCAATAACAAAATTCGCTTCTTCACGGCTCATAGCACCATCAAGCATTTTCAAATAGCGATCCTTTGCCTGTTTCCAATCTACTCCATGCATACCGGCATCATAAAAATAATCACGTACAAAACGCCATACATCCATGAATATTTGTTTCCATTCCTGCACAGGATCCACCATCATTTGCATATCGGCAAGCGGCAATGTTTTTTCAAACTTTTGATTTTCGTTGGGTGCCATCACAACATAGGTTCCGGATTTACCTACCAGTAATTTTTGTCCATTGGCAGATAAGCGGGCATTATCTACAGCATCAACAATGGTCTTTTCTTCTTTCTTTTCTATGTCCCAATATTTCAATATTCCTTTACCATCGGGTGCACCGGTATTCGGGTATCTTAAAAAAATGATCTTTCCTTTGGTAGCAGCCAAAGCATTGTAATTACCCGCAGGAGCTGGTAATAATTCCAGTCTTTGTTCAATACCAT
>JBIOVR010000042.1:0-7370 GCA_044867875.1 Chitinophagaceae bacterium | reverse complement strand
CTTCAATATTATCGATGAGAGTGCAAATGCCATCTTTTACCTGGTTGCTCCTCCTGTATTGGGCGTGAAAGTAGGCAGCATCATCGGGCACAGTTGTCAAAGTATAATCAACCTGGTAATACAATGTCATGTTCTCTACATTGATATTCGTCATCGTGATCTTACATTTTTTTCTGAATGGCATTACCCAATAACAATTAAATGCACTGCCGGGATTAATTGTAACTGCTAAAGAATTTAAATTAGAATAGCCACCCCATCCTGCGCCAAAAAAATCACCAACAGGAACTTCTACTGAAGGTTCTTTTTCATCATCCCAATAAAAACGAAGAATAGAAAAACGCCAGTTACCGGTTGGTGTCATCCAAATATGCTGAATAGCACCGGGGCCTGTGATCTCGGCCATTGTAAATGTTTCGCCGGGTTTAATAATAATAAATGGATTTACTTTCCATCCTTGTCCGAGATCCCTTGCAGCATTTTTAGCATTGCCATTTTCCAATGTAGCCATTCCGCCTTTACCAGGCTCACCGGTTAAATTTTCAGGACTGATCGATCTTGTCTTTGCATCACTTAACCGGAAAAGATTTCCGAGATTCATGTTAAGACCATTAAATTTTTCCTGTTGCTGTGCAGATGCGATAGTTGGAATAAAGAGCAATAAATAAAATAACTTTCTCATACCAGTTTGTTTTTGGTGATGAGAAAGTTAAGGAATAATCAGTTGAGAGATCGTATTAATTATTTTTTTTAGAGCGCAGATCCCATAAACGTTATTGCTGATCATAAGCAGCTTTTGTAGTTACTTCTCCCTGTTGTGATGTTCTGACTGCTGTCACAGTAAGAGACTTACCTCCATCACCCAATGTCCATGTTTCCGTACTGTTGAATGTGAAGCTTTGACCATTTCTCTCGCCGGTTGTAACGGAAGTGATCGCAAAACTTTGTTCGTCACCAGCCCATTTCAAAGTTGATTTTCTTACAGAACCTCCGAAGCCAGTGCCCTGTACTTCTTTTCCATCAAAGCCAAGTGTTTCTGTGGTTGTCACATCATCTCCGCCCTGGAAAGAAGGTGAAGTTCTTGATATGGTGATCGCATCACCTTTTTGTTCTGCTTTTATTGTTTTAGTGGCAAACCTTGCACCTCTTTCTCCGAAATCGCTTTTGCCTTCATTCAATGTCCAGCTACCTGAGAAGTTTGCACGGTCTGCTTTAGTACTGAATGAAAGAAGAGCTGCTACAACGATCAAGCCACCCAATAATTTTTTTGCAAAAGACATATTCATAATAATTGATTTTAGGACGATAAATGTAAGGAAAGATTTGAAATGAAAAGATGAGTAAAATATATGATTGGTTATTCAATTGTGAATTGGCCGATCTATTTAAAGATCCTTCCAAAAAATTCTTTCATATCATTCCATGATGCACTATCAGCTGCGGCATTATATTCAATCGGCATTTTAAATTTTTTACCCGTTTCGGTAGCATCAGGATTAGTAAATGCATGTGTAGCTCCGGGATACGACTTGAATGTGTAAGACTTATCAATGGAATCCATTTGTTTTTTAAAGGGTGCCACTTCTGCATTCACAAAAGAATCAGCTTCGCCATGACAAACAAGTATCTCTGCCTTAGTAAGATCTTTATTAGCAGGTGTACCTAAAAGGCTTCCATGAAAACTTACAATGCCATTTAATGGTTCACCCATTCTTACAAAATTCAAAAGCATACCTCCGCCAAAGCAGTAGCCAATACCTGCCATTTTCGTTTGATTTACATTAGGATTCTTTTTAAGTTCTTCCACAGCACGATCAAATATTTTCTTCGCCATGTCCGGATGTTGATAATAAGGCATTGCAAGATTTTGTGCTGCCCCTGGATCGTTTCCCATACGTCCATTGCCATACATATCAACCGCCATTGCAACATATCCCAATTCAGCAAGCATTTTTGCACGACGTTTTGTATAGTCATTTAAACCCCACCATTCATGTATAACTAAAACGGCAGGCCTTTTCCCTTCAACATTTTCATCAAAAGCCACATAGTTATTCATATTAAGACTATCAATACTGTAAGTGACAGTCTCTTCTTTTATTTTAGGTGTTTTGACCTCTGTTTTATCTGCTTCTTTATTATTGTCCTCATTGTTACAAGAGACCAATAAAAGCGCAAATGCAAAACAGCAAACTGAAATTAATGTGTAGCGTTTCATATCGTGTGGTTTTAGATTTAGAGGACATTAAAGTTCAGGGAATACTCATTATCACATATCTGTTATTGAGGCACCCTTCCGATCCTGGCACCCAATTTATCGAAAGCTGTAAAAGACCCTTTTCCTTCTACATCAGTGGTGATAGTAACCATTTTATTTCCCGCACTGTTCCACAAGTCAATACTTCCATCATCCACATTGGTGGCTGTAAAACGACCGATCATTTTTCCTGCATAATTATAAACTTTCATGTCACCGTTTTTCTCTGTTGTCTCACCAAACCAGAGTAAAGAGTTGCCTTGAGCGGTATTCAATGAAATATGACCGGCCCCTGACGTCATCAATCCAAGCTTTAAAGCATCTTTTCCGTCTCTATTCCTAATGCTAAAAGCGCCGCCGCCGTCTTTAGTATTATAAAGTTGAATTGTCGCTTTACCCTTGCCATCATACAGGTTTACATTACCAAAGCCGCTTGTATTCGAAAGTATATCTACAAGATATTGCCCCTGGGCATTGTAGGTAGTAATTGCTCCTGAGCCATTATAAGTAGAAAGACTTACAAGCACTTTGCCGTTGTCATCTACTACTTCAAATGCTTTGGCAGTGATCTTGTCAGGAACAGAATTATTTTTATTTGCAAAAGAAGAACCCAGGAAAACGATGGCAGCTATGCCAATGCTTGAAAAAATTACCCGATAAAGACGTAAAGTTTTTTCGAGTTTTGTAATTCGTGTTTCGAGATTAGTACTCATGGTGGTTGATTTATAATTTTTGAAATTTGTGGGCGATAAAGGTCATAAAATATTTTTAAAATCAAAGAGATTTCGAAAAAATGTGAGAATTTAATATTGCTTTATAAAAAGGTTTTCGGGATGATAGGGAAGAAGTGATTTATATTTTAAGTGAATATTTTAAAGATGTTAATTGCAGTAACTAACTTGCAGATATTAAAATCATTTTATGATTTGTAAATTTTTATTAGGGATCATCCTTTCATGTTTTTCGATCGTTTCTTTTTCGCAAACAAAACTTGGCGAAGTAGCCAGTATTTATGTTACCTCAACAGATCTTGATTCTTCAATTGCTTTGTATGAAAAGATCGGCTTCCCAAAAATCTCCTCTAATGTAATGCCGGCTCCATGGGCACTGGTAAGTGATGGCAGCCTGCTGATCATGATGAGAAAGGATTCCATAAAGTATGTAGGACTAGCTTATTTTATTAAGGATATTGAAAACAAGGTGGCGCAATTGGAAAAAGACGGGATCGAGTTTATACAAAAAGCAAAAGAGGAAGACTTAATAAAAAGATATTTTTTCAGATCACCTGATGGATTAAATATCATGCTTGCTTCCAATGTAGGGTTGTTTAAGCAACCGACGGGAACAACAATGCTTAATATGAATCCCATAGCACGTCAATCGGAAGATCAATATCCTAATAAGCAATGCGGGGTGTTTGGCGAATTCAGTCATCCTGTTGCTGATCTCGATGCATCTATCGAATATTGGAAAAAACTTGGTTTTGAAGTAACAACACGAATGACACAGCCTTATCCATGGGCAATTCTTTCTGATGGATTAATGTTGATCGGTTTGCATCAAACAAAAAACTTCAGTTATCCTGCTGTTACTTATTTTGGATTGAATACCGAGAATAGAGTGAATGAATTAAAAGGAAAAGGTGTAACTGGTATTACAGAATTTATGGGTAAGAATAATGTTGTTCTTAAAACATGGGAAGGGCTTCATTTCTTTTTGTTTTCTGGGGGAATGTAAATAGTGCTGTTTTCGACCTTTTTACACATTAAAAGTTCAATGAAACATAAATTATGACAAATAAAGCTGGCTGGCTTTTGTTAACTGAACATTTTGATTTGTCTCCTCTATATTTGCCAAAATTTTAAAATTAAATGAAGCGTTTTTTCGCCTTTTTATCCGCCGTGGCCCTATTGTCATCCTGCTCTAAAAAAATGGATGATAAATGTCAATATGATCCTTGTGCTATTGCTGCTCCCGCCTCTGAAGTTACCCAGTTGGAAGCTTACTTATCTTCAAATTCAATTACCGCTACCAAGCATTGCAGCGGCATGTATTATACCATTGATGCAGCTGGCTCTGGCACATCGGCTACTGCTTGCTCCACTGTAGGCGTAACATATAAAGGGCAATTAACGAATGGAAATGTGTTTGACCAACGCACAACAAGTTTCGAACTGGATCAGGTGATCGCAGCATGGACGAAGGGAGTACCTCTGATAAAAACGGGAGGCAAAATTAAATTGTATTGTCCACCATCGCTAGCTTATGGGAGCCAGGTTGTCAGAGATCCTGTAACAGGCAATACTGTTATTCCTGCAAACTCTATACTGGTATTTGAAGTGACACTGAATAATGTTTATTGATGTGAGGGTTGACAAGAATTTGTCAACTTTTATTATTATCAAACAGCTTCCAGTTGATCAACTATGATTTTTTCTTATGCCTGCCAAACCTGTGTGCAACTACAAGCCGGATATTGCCTGATGAGAATTTATAATTATCTGGCGTAAGAGAACCTTGCATCGATAAGGAGCTACCTGTCCAGTTAGCACTTATATTCCATTTTCTTCCATTGTATCCAGCCGCTGCTTTATAAACGTTCGAGGGATTCAACGAAACATTTTTTTCTTTTCTTGTTTCATCTTCTTCTCTTATAAAATTGACATCTAAATTAATTACCACGGAGCCTGTAATAAAAAAGTGTTTCGCCATAACCAAAGTATAAGCATAACCTGCACCCGGGCCAAAGCTTATCACATTGATCTTATTAATTCCTGCTTGCGGAAATTTACTGCTATAGAAAGCAGGTATCAATGCACTATCGCCTTGTACTGTACCGTGATGAATTTCACCGCCATATATAATTGACCCGGCAGATTTCTTTTGCCACTCACTTTGTAAGAGTGCAGCACGATAAGAAAATCTTTCTTTGTTAGGAACCTGGTAAGCAGAAATGCCAAAGAAAGTTGTTTTCACATCTTCACGATAGTAATATTTATCTGCGGGCACACCTCCCAATCCTTGGGGCTCCAAATGATATCCTTTAGGAGATATATACATTAGGTCAATAGCCCATTTACGGGGATACAAATGCACCTGGAAATTGAAACCTTTTGTTTTCCCTTTTTCCTCGCTGCCCTTGTTTAAAAAACCAAAACCATTAAAAAGGTTTATTGAAACATTTTTTATAGTAACGCCTACTCCAAGATTCAATTTAGGGTTTGCTTTGTACTCAAGATCATCTGCGCTTCCGTTGGAAGGAAAACCTAGGTGTACATATTTTTTTGACAAATAAAAACGAAACGTTGTCTTATCACGAAACGTTTCATAATAAGCAGTGTCATGCTGAAAATCCTTTTGGGCGGTCATTTGTAAAGAACAAATGATAAATGTAACTGTTACAAAAAGAACTTGCTTCCGTTGGGTCATGCTATAAATATTGATACTTAATAAAGTTTGTTTTGGTAGTTGCCGAATTGAAAGGTATTTAAAAATAAATTTTAAAAACAAGTATCACCAAAGTAATTTTTCAATAACAATTGATTAACCAGTTTTGTATAAAGAAAATGAAAATGTGGGAATCATGTAACAATTACCCATAAGCCTGTAACAAATGAGGAAATACTTGCACTTATTTTTGCTCATATCTCAATAAACCCCCTCAAAATGAATTCTATTACAATTTCTCCCCGAAAAAAGACAACACAGTCCGTTTGGAGTGAACCTTCCATTCCATTGGTTTCTGTTCTCGCACATGAATTAAGAAATCCGTTAGCGAATATCATACTAACTGTTCATTTGCTTGAATCCAAAATATTGGATGATACCGACAGGCTATATATGGATATTATTAAGCGGAGCTCGGCAAAGATCAATGACCTGGTAAATGATCTTCTTAAAGGGCAACGGGAAGAAAAAGTACCAGCAGAAAAACATTCCATTCATCAATTGCTTGATGAAGTGATCGAAGCGGCAAACGATAAGATCATGCTTAAGAATATTACTGTGAAGAAAGAGTACGCCCCCTGCGATCTCAAAATAAAGATGGATATGCCGAAAATAAAAATTGCTTTGACAAATATTGTCATCAATGCTATTGACGCCATGCCTTCAGAAAAAGGAGAACTGAGACTTGGAACAAAATTAATAAAGGGCAAGTGTGCTATATCGATCCAGGACAATGGCTGCGGAATAAGCAAAGAGAATTTACCATTGATATTTGACCCTTATTTTACGAATAAACAAAATGGAGTAGGAGTTGGATTAGCAGCAACAAAAGATATTCTTCAGTCGAGCAAGGTAGGTGTAAGAGTAGAATCATTGGTAGGGCATGGAACAAGATTTATTTTGTTGTTCGGAAAAAATAAGCCGATTGCTAAAATAAGAAATTTAAAAGATCATCAACATACAATTACCGGGAACAGAATGCCTGCATTAATTGTATGTGAAGCTTGAAAATAATTAATAACAGTGCTTAGGAAGGAATTGTAATTATTTATTAAACACTCTTTACATTTTCTAAAAGGCAATCGCCTGACCATGGAAAGGGACGATGTGGACCCGGGGGTTCTGGCATATCCGCAAGAGGTTTTATTTCATCATAAAGCCTGTTCAGCTTAGCAGCAGTTTTTAGTTTTGATTTGGATTCAATATGTTTCCATCCATAGTTTTCAAAAAACGCTTCGCCTTCTTCTGGTGCAAATTGAAATACAGCGCCGCTTCCTTGTAAAGCAGGCTGCATTTCTTTTAATATCATTTCTAAAAGAGCAGGAGAAACAAGATCAAAAACCCAACGACGAAAATGATCTTGTGAAGAAAGATCAATTGCCAATTCAGCATTTTGTTCAGCGGTGAGGTAAATGGTTAATCCTTCTGTGATCACAAGAGCTTTTTTACATTCGTTATTTAATTGCTGAAATAACTCAAGTCTTGCTTTTCTGTCTGCAAGATCGAGAGCGACACTTCTATACTCGCATTTTGGTTTTTCATTTTTCAGTATCTCATTTTTATAGTTGATCATTCCTGGCAGGTCAACATCTATCCACTTTAAATTTTTTGGTAATTGCATTCTGTAAGCTCTTGCATCAAGACCAGCAGCAAGGTTAACGATCAT
>JBIOVR010000041.1:0-2587 GCA_044867875.1 Chitinophagaceae bacterium | reverse complement strand
AAGGTTTTATTACGATGTGGACGATGGGGCTTAACCAGAGTGTGATCGGGGTTAATAAAAATCTTTCGCTGATCAATCTCAATCTTATTACCGGGCATATTGGTAAACCGGGTAGCGGACCGTTTTCATTAACCGGTCAGCCCAATGCGATGGGGGGAAGAGAAGTCGGTGGTTTAAGTAATTTATTACCTGCACATCGCGATCTCTCAAATGAAAAGGAGAGAAATGAAGTAGAAAAATTCTGGCAAGTTCCGTTAGGAACCATTCAACCCCAACCGGGATTAACAGCTACAGAAATGTTTGATGCACTAAATGATGGGAAGCTGAAAGCTATCTGGATCCTTTGTACAAATCCATTGATCAGTTTACCCGATGTAAGAAAAGCGGAGGAAGGATTGAAGAATGCAAAGTTTGTAGTAGTGCAGGATGTGACCAACAAATTGGAAACATTGAAGTATGCAGATGTTGTTTTACCTGCTGCTGCATGGGCTGAAAAAGAAGGTACGATGACAAATGCAGGAAGATATATTTCACATCTTTCTAAAATAGTAGATGCTCCCGGCGAAGCTTTGCCTGATGCTGAGATCATTTGTCGTTTCGCTCAGAAAATGGGTTTTCATGGATTTGATTTTAAAGATGCCGGAGAAATTTATGAAGAACATGCAGCGTTGACCAAAGACACAACAATTGATGTCAGCGATCTGAATTATGATATTTTAAAAGAAAAAAGATCGGTGCAATGGCCGTACACAAAACAGATCAACGGTCATGGTACGCCAAGATTATTTACTGATAAAAAATTTTACACACCATCACAAAAAGCACAGATACATTCATTTGATGATGTCAATCAGAGTGAATCCGTAGATGAAACACATCCTTTGATATTGACCACAGGCCGCATCCGCGATCAATGGCATACGATGAGTAAAACTGGTAAGGTAAACAAACTGAAACAGCATACCAGGGACTCATATATTGAGATTCATCCTGATGATGCATCGAAGAGAAGAATAAAAGAAGGTGATGTTGTTGAAGTGTTTAATGAAAGAGGGAATGTAAGAGTGAAAGCAAAATATTCTTTAGATATTAAACCTGGCGTTGTTTTTATGCCGATGCATTGGGGTAAAATTTTGAACAGTGATCTGAACCGTGTAAATAATCTGACAAATAATTTAGTAGATCCAAAAAGTAAAGAGCCTGATTTTAAATTTAGTGCTGTAGAAGTAAGATCGTATTGGAAGGCAAAACAAAAGATCATCGTGATCGGTGCTGGTGCCGGCGCTTGTGGTTTTGTAAAAAGTTACCGGACTTTAAATGTGGAAGATGAAATAGAAATTTTCAGTAAGGAGAATTTTCCTTTCTACAACCGTGTGCTGCTCCCGGATTATATCAGTGGTGCGTTGCCCTGGAATAATTTGGTAAAAATGACCGACGATGAAGAGAAGGAATTTAAAATTAAACTTCATCGTGGAATAAGTATTGAAAACATTGATAGAAAGAATAAGATAGTTACAGATAGTAATGGAGTTGAACATAGTTATGATGTTCTTTTAATGGCAACAGGAAGTCGTGCGGCAATGTTGCGTGATGTGCCGGCAATGCAGGGCATTTTTACAATGCGTAATAGAATGGATGCAGATAATTTTAAAAATCATATTGACCCATTAAAAGGAAAAGTAATAATTGTTGGAGGGGGGTTGCTTGGTATTGAATTGGCCGCATCCTTACGTGAAGTAAACGTAGAAGTAACCATAGTTCAGAGGATATCTAGATTAATGGACAGACAACTTGATCCTTTAGGTAGCCAATTGCTTCATGAAGAGCTTACTTCAAAAGGTGTCGATATTTATTATAATGACGAGATAGATAGGTTTCTCGGGGATAAAAGTATAACAGGAGTCCGCTTGAAAAGCGGTTTGGCAATAGATGCACAGGCAATAGTAATTGCTATTGGTACAGCGCCAAATATAGAAATCGCAAAATCCGCAGGTATAGAATGTAAGCGAGGTGTGATAGTGGATGAGTATCTACAAACCAGTGATAAAAATATTTTTGCTATTGGCGAGATAGCTGAGTTCAAAGGATTTTTATATGGCCTTACTGCTACGGCGGAGCAACAGGCAGAAATAGTGGCTCGCTATCTTAATGGTGATATTTCTAAATATTATACCGGTTCATTACTGATGAATATTCTAAAAATACACGGTGCCGATCTTTGTTCTTTGGGAGAGGTGGAATGCCCTAACGAACCAGGCTATGAAGAAATTTTATTTATAGACAAAGCAAAAAGGTATTATAAGAAGTGTATCATTCATAATGACAGATTGATCGGAGCCATACTGATCGGAGATAAAAATGAATTTCTGGAGTATCGTAACCTGATCGAAAATAAAATAGAACTCAGCGAAAAAAGATTGCAATTGTTGCGTACCGGTAAGACTATTGAACCAATAATCGGAAAATTAGTTTGCAGTTGCAATAATGTTGGAGAGGGTAATCTTATAAATAAGATCAATGAAGGCTGCAGAGATAACCTGCAACTTTGTCAATTAACAGGAGCCGGGATGGGCTGTGGTAGCTGCCG